>JBJEWA010000001.1:0-24298 GCA_051884805.1 Kiritimatiellia bacterium
TGCGCTGAACCGCAGAGTACCCGCAGCGCCCTCGCTGCGGGGCGTGGTAACCGCCACTGGTGAGCCGTGGGGACCCCGCGGTTCAGTGACGCATTACGACGCGCAGTCCGCAGGTGTGCGCATCCGACCGCCGATTTTGATATAATGGCAAGCCAATATGGCGATGGAATACGGAGACGCCAGCATCAGGACGCTGGACCCGGTGACGCACATCCGGATGCGTCCCGGCATGTACGTCGGCGAGCCCGGGACGGGCGCGATGTACCATGACTGCATCTACATCCTGATGAAGGAGGTCATCGACAACGCCATTGACGAGTTCGGCCAGGGGTTCGGCAAGAAGATCGACGTGACGGTCAACTACGACACGGGCGAGGTCTCCGTGCGCGACTACGGGCGCGGGATTCCGCTCGGCAAGGTCGTCGACTGCGTCAGCCAGATGAACACGGGCGGCAAGTACGACAACGAGAACTACCAGTTCTCCGCCGGCATGAACGGCGTCGGCACGAAGGCCGTGAACGCGCTGTCGGAGTTCTTCGAGGTCCGCTCGTTCCGCGAGGGCGAGTTCTCCGAGGCGATGTTCAGGGAGGGGCGGCTTCAGTCCAAAAAGCGCGGCAAGCAGAAGACGGCCGAGCGCTCCGGCACCTACATCCGCTACAAGCCGGACGCGAAGGTGCTCAAGAGCTTTAAGGTGCGCGAGGAACACGTCGTCCGGCGCATGAAGATGTACTGCTACGTCAACGCGGGGCTGACGATCAACCTGAACGGGCAGGACATCTGCTCGACCCACGGCCTTGCGGACCTCGTGGCCGACGAGGCGCAGTTCGAGAAGCTCTACGCGCCGTTCCACGTCCGGACGAAGACGCTGGAGATCATCTTCACCCATACGAACCGCTTCGGCGAGGAGTACCACACGTTCGTCAACGGCCAGTACACGACGGACGGCGGCACGCACCTGACGGCGTTCAAGGAGGCGCTTACCAAGGCCCTGAACGAGCTGGACGTCAAGAAGAAGCTCGACGGCGACGACATCCGCGACGGGCTGCTGGGCGCGGTCGCGGTCCGCATCATGAACCCGGTCTTCGAGGGGCAGACGAAGATCAAGTTCGTGATGAACGACATCAAGGGCGACCTCGTCGCCGAGATGAAGAAGGAGATCCTGGTCGCGCTCCACCGGTCGCCGGCGGAGACGGAGAAGCTGCTGGCGAAGATCGAGGAGACGGGGCGGATCCGCAGCCAGCTCAACACGATCAAGAAGCAGGCGCGCGAACGCGCCCAGGCGACGTCCGTGCGGGTGCCGCAGCTGAAGGACTGCAAGAACCACCTGCGGCTCGACAAGATCAACAAGAAGACGGGGCAGCCCGAGGGCGCGGACACGATGATCTTCCTGACCGAGGGCCAGTCGGCGGGCGGCACGCTGGGCCTCGCGCGCGACACGGCGAACCAGGCGGTCTTCTTCCTCAAGGGCAAGCCGCTCAACACGTGCGGGCTCAGCAAGGAGGTCCTCTACCGCAACGAGGAGTTCTTCAACCTGATCAAGACGCTCGACATCGAGGACACGCTCGACCACCTGCGCTACGGGCGCATCGTCTTCGCGACCGACGCCGACGTGGACGGCCTGCACATCCGCATGCTGCTGACGACGTTCTTCATGCGCTTCTACCGCCAGCTCATTACCGACGGGCGCGTCTTCATCCTGGAGACGCCGCTCTTCCGCGTGCGCAACAAGAAGGAGCACTACTTCTGCTATTCCGACGAAGAGCGCGAGGCGGCGATTCGGAAGTGCGGCAAGGGCTGCGAGATCACGCGCTTCAAGGGGCTTGGCGAGATCGACAAGGACGACTTCAAGGGCTTCATCGGCGACGACATCCGCCTGACGCCGGTCACGTGCGCGGACGACGTCGACGTCGAGAAGACGATCAAGTTCTACATGGGCGCCAACACGCCCGAGCGCAAGGACTACATCATGGACTCGCTGGTCTGCGACGCCAGCGACTTCTGAACCAGAAAGGAAACGGGACCATGGCAGGAAAGCAGACGACGGAAGTCTCCAGAAGGTCATTCATGCGGTCGGCCCTCGCCGCCGGGTCGTTTCCGCTGCTGTTCGGCGGCTGTGCGACGGGGTTTCGCGCCTGCCGCAAGCTCAACGTCGGCGTGATCGGCTACGGGCGCATCGCGCATACGATGGACGTTCCCGGCGTGCAGCAGTTCACCGACCGCTGCGTCGTGACGGCCGTCGCCGATCTTGATGCGACGCGCGCGGCCTACGGCAAGAAGGTCATCGAGGAGCGCTATGCGAAGCTGGGCGTTGTGCAGACCGTGAAGACCTACGGCGACTGCCTTGAGCTGCTGGCCGACAAGTCGATCGACGCCGTTCTCATCTGCACGCCCGACCACCAGCACGCGCTGAACGCGACGCAGGCGATCCTGGCGGGCAAGCACGTCTACCTGCAGAAGCCGTTCGCGCAGACGATCCAGGAGGGGCGCGTCGTGGCGAACCTGGCGATGCAGCGCGGCACCGTCATGCAGGTCGGCGCGTGGCAGCGTTCGCGGCCCCAGTTCCGCAAGGTGGTGCAGCTCGTCCGCAACGGGCGGCTCGGCCGGATCGCGCGGGTTGAGGTCGGCATCGGCCTCGACAAGTCCGGCGGCGACCGGACGCCGGAGCCGGTGCCCGCGACCTTCAACTACGACGCCTGGCTCGGGCCGACGCCCGAGGCGCCGTACAACTGGACGCGCTGCCACGCCCGCGACCTGGCGAAGATCGGCAACCGTCCGGGCTGGATCCAGCTCGCGCCGTACGGCTGGGGCATGATCACGAACTGGGGCGCGCATCATCTCGACATCACCGCGTGGGGCCTGAACCGCGACCCGTCGTCGGTCTGCGGCACGTGCGAATGGATGGACCTTTCGGGCAACCGGCTCTGGAACGTCCACACGACCTACGACCTCCACTACGACTGCGGCGGCACGGACGTCCACGTCAACAACAAGTTCCAGATGGGCGTGAAGTTCATCGGCGAGAACGGCGACTGGCTGTGGTGCACGCGCGGCGCGATGAAGGTGACGCCGAGCGACCCGGAGCCGAAGGTGGCGCCCGGCATGCTCGGGCCGATTGCGGCGTCGAAGGCCTCGCTGCTCGACGACCTGCGGGCGGGCGAGATCGTCGACGATGCGCTGGCGCACGGCGGCGAACGCTTCCTCCGGACCGACGACCACTTCCTCAACTGGCTGGAGGCGGTTGCGCGGGAAGACCCGCAGTATACGGTCTGCGATGCGGAGGGGGCCCACAAGTCGACGGCGTTCTGCTCGCTCGGCCGCATGTGCATGGAACTCGGGCGCGGCAAGCAGGATGGCGCGGCGCTGTCCTGGGATTCCGCCCGGGAAGTCTCCGGCAACGCCGAGGCGGACAGGATGCTCGTCCCGTTCGCGCGCGGCAAGTACGACCTGCGCCGTGCGCTCGCCGGCACCGGGTACGATTACGAAAAGCTGCTCCGGCCGATGTCGTGACCGGTCGGTCCTCCTGTTTGTCCACCCCTCAATCCATCAACGCCATATGAAGAAACTGCTTGCTGTCAGCTGCGCCCTTTCGGGCCTGGTAATCGGTTGCGCCTCCGCTCCCGAGGCCAGCTCTTGCAAATCGTGCGCCTCCGCTCCCGAAGTCCGCTCCTGCAAATCGTGCGCCTGCGCGAAAGTCGCGCCGGCGAAGCGCCCGGCGAGTCCGAGCTGCCGCCAGTCGAAACTGCCGTTCAAGCTCGGCGTCGCCCGCTTCACCATGTGCAAGCGCTCGCTGGACGAGGCGCTCGCCATCCTCGAGAACATCGACTGCCACTATCTCGGCCTCATGTCGAATACGCTCGCCTTCGACGCCAGCGAGGCCGAGATCGCCGCCTACAAGGCGAAGTGCGCCGCGTCCGGCGTCGAGGTTGTCTCGGCCGGCCCGCTCTACTACTCCACCCGGGAGGAGCTTGAGGCGTGCTGCCGGTTCGCCAAGCGCTACGGCATGAAGTACATCTCGGTCGTGCCCTTCGAGTGGAATCCGAAGATCGCCGGCGTCACCGACGACAAGGCGCGCGCGAAGATCATCCCGGCGCGCGAGTGGCGGATCGAGAGCGACCGGATGATGGACGCGCTGGACGCGTGCGTGAAGAAATACGACCTCCGCGCGGCGGTCCACAACCACGGCCCGGACAACGCCTATCTCTATCCGACCGCCGAGGCGGCGATAAAGCGCATCGGCGGCCGCGACCGGCGCATCGGCGTCTGCCTGGACGTCGGGCACGAGCGCCGCGCCGGGCTCGACCCGGTGGAGTTCATCCGCAAGAACCCCGACCGCATCGTCGAGGTGCACCTTAAGAACATCAAGATCGATCCGGTGCTGAACATTGCGAAGGAAGGCCCGCGCGGCGAGCTGGACATCCCCGGCATCCTCACGGCGCTCGCCGACGTCGGCTACGACGGCTACTGCCTCGTCGAGTTTGAGAAGGACTTCGCGCTCAACGAGGCGCCGCTGGCGGAGTCGATCGGCTATTACCGCGGCGTGATGGACTCGATCAGGGTAAAGGCGAAGATGCTGCCCGTGCCGGCCGGCGCCAACACGCTGACCGCGCAGGAGCAGGCCGAGGGCTACGAGCTGCTCTTCGACGGCAAGACGCTGCCGGCGGACAAGTGGGTCGGCGTCAAGGCCGAATGGGGCCTCAAGGACTTTCCGGCCCGCGGCTGGTACGTGAAGGACGGCTGCCTCACGATGCGCCCCGTGAACGGCATCGCCAACGGCAGGTGGTTCCCCCTGCCGCCGGAAGACGCGCGTCAGGGCGGCGGCGGCGACATCGTCACCCGGAAGCTCTACCGCGACTTCGTGTTCAAGTTCGACTTCCGCCTGACGGAAGCCGCGAACTCCGGCATCAAGTACTTCTTCAACCCGGGCGTGAACCGGAACTCCTGCGAGGAGTACCAGGTGCTCGATCCCGAACATCCCGACGCGACGAAGGGCCGGAACGGCAACCGTCGCGTCGCCGCGCTCTACGACATCTTCCCGGCGAAGGGCGCGGACGGGCTCGTCAAGCCCGCCGGGCAGTGGAACAGCGGCATGATCGTCGCGAAGGGCAAGCACGTCGAGCATTGGCTCAACGGCGTGAAGGTGCTTGAGTACGAGCGCGGCTCCAAGGCGTTCCGCGACGGCGTCGCCGTGTCGAAGTACAAGGCGTGGCAAGACGAGGGCCGGTTCTGGGGCGAGGACGAGACCGGCCGCCTGCTCATCCAGGACCATTCCGACTCGACCGTCTCCTACTGCAACCTCAAGGTCAGGGAGCTGTGACCGTGAACCGCCGCTCCTTTCTGAAGTCGGTGGCGGCGGCGGGCGTCGCGCCGCTGCTGCCCGGCTGCTGCTCGCACCGGGGCTATGTCGCGAACGGCAAGGTCCGCATGGCCTTCGTCGGCATCGGCCAGCAGGGCTGGTACGACATCGGCGAGTTCGGCCGCTTCCCGCAGCTCTTCGAGTGCGTGGCCCTGTGCGACACCGACATGGGCGCTCCGCATACGCTCGACTGCCTGAAGCAATATCCGGACGTGCCGCGTTTTCAGGACTTCCGGAAGATGTTCGACCGGATGGACGGCAAGATCGACGCCTGCCTGGTCGCGGTGCCGGACCATGCCCACTTCCCGATTGCGATGGACGCGATGCGCCATGGAGTCGCCGTCTACGTGGAGAAGCCGCTCGCGCACACCTTCGAGGAGTGCGAGCTGCTGATGAAGGCCGCCGACCGGTACGGCGTCGTCACCCAGATGGGCAACCAGGGCCATTCCACCGTCAAGTACCACCAGTTCAAGGAGTATGTCGAGACCGGCCTCGTTCACGACGTCTACAAGGTTGTCGCGCACATGAACAACGCGCGCCGCTGGCACAAGTGGAACGGCATGGTCAGCTCCTTCCCGAAGGCGGAGCCGGTGCCGGCGACGCTCGACTGGGACACCTGGCTCGGCACGGCCGCGTACCACGACTACAGCCGGGATTTCGTCGGCGGCGAGTGGCGCGCCTGGTATGACTTTGGCAACGGCTGCATCGGCGACTGGGGCGCGCATCTCATCGACTGCGTCCACCAGTTCCTCCTGCAGGGCGACTTGCCGGACGCGGTCGAGGTCGTCGAACAGACCGGCACCAACCGCTTCGTCTATCCGATGAGTTCGACGCTTCGGTTCCGTTTCGCGGCGAATCGCCGTCACGACGATTTCGAACTCGACTGGTACGAGGGGGCGAAGAATCTGCCGCCGCTGCCGACGGGCTTCGTCTATGCGACGCCGGACGGCATTCCGAAGAACTCGGCGAACGACGAGGAAGAGCAGGTGGCGCTCTTTCCCGGCAAGGAGATGTACCAGCGCGACGGCACGATCTGGCAGTCGCTTTCGCACAAGCACCCGCTGCACGTCGTGGGCGACTACGAGCGCAAGCTGCCGGACTATCCCGCCGAGTTCTGCACCCACTACGAGGGCTTTCTCCGCGCCGTCCGCGGCGAGATGGACGCGCTGTCGCCGTTTGCGGTCGCCGCGCCGCTGTCGCAGCTGTTCACGCTCGCGTGCATCGCGCAGCGCCTTGGACGCGGCTTTGCCTTCGACAAGGCGACGGGAACGATCCCGGGCGACGCCGAGGCGAATGCGCTCCTGCGGCAGCCGCCGCGCAAGGGCTGGGAGGAGTTCTACCGGGTGTAAACGTCAGCGATGGTCAAGAAAGAGTCAGAGCCGCCGAGTCTGTTCGACAACCTGGAAATGTTCGCGCCGCCGCAGGAGCGGAGCGCGGAGGACGGGCGGCAGGCCGCTGCGGCCGCGGATTCCCGGCCCCCGGCCGCCGCTTCGCCGACCGCCGGCCTGACCGGCAGCGGCCCGATGCAGGCGCTCTACGACTTCAACTTCCGCCAGTACTCGGCCTATGTCATCTGCTCGCGCGCGATTCCGGCGCTGGAAGACGGGCTCAAGCCGGTGCAGCGCCGCATCCTGCATTCCCTGTGGGAGAAGGACGACGGGCGCTACACCAAGGTCGCGAACATCGTCGGCCACGCGATGCAGTACCACCCGCACGGCGACGCGTCGATCGGCGACGCGCTGTGCGTCCTGGCGAACAAGCTCTGGGGCAAGGGCCTCGGCTACCTGATCGACGGGCAGGGCAACTACGGCTCGCTCCTCACGGGCATGCCGCACGCCGCGACCCGCTACATCGAGTGCCGCCTCACCGAACTTGCGCGCAAGGAGGTCTTCAACCGGAAGACCACGGCGTACGTGCCGAACTACGACGGCCGCAAGGAAGAGCCGGTCTACCTGCCGGCGAAGATTCCGCTCCTGCTGATGCTCGGGGCCGACGGCATCGCGGTCGGCCTTTCGACTTCGATCCTGCCGCACAACTTCATCGAACTAATGGAGGCGGAGATCGCGATCCTGCAGAAGAAGCCGTTCCAGGTCTATCCCGACTTCCAGCTCGGCGGCATCATGGACGTCTCCGACTACCAGGACGGGCTCGGCAAGGTGAAGCTTCGCGCGAGGATCGAGCGGGACGGTCGGAATCTCGTCATCACCCAGCTGCCCTGGGGGGAGACGACGGACTCCATCGCCGCGTCGATCGAGGAGGCGATCCGGAAGAAGAAGGTCGGCGTCCGCAAGATGCACGACCTGACCTCCGACACCGTGCGCATCGAGCTGGAACTGCAGGCGGGCGAGAATCCGGACAAGACGATTACGGCGCTTTACGCGTTCACGAACTGCGAGAAGTCGCTGTCGTCGCGGCCGATCGTCCTCGACCAGGGCCGCCCGAAGCTGATGCGCGTCTCGGAGATCCTGAAGCGCAACGTCGAGCGCCTGCTGGAGCTCACGAAGCGCGAGCAGGAGATCCGGCTGGGCGAGCTGGACGAGCTTTTCCACGCGCGCACGCTCGACCGCATCTTCGTCGAGGAGCGCATCTACAAGCGCATCGAGACGGAGCAGACGTACGAGGGCGTGAAGGCGACGATCCGCACGGGCTTCGGCCCGTTCCTCAAGGAGCTCCGCCATCCGGAGATTGCCGACGAGGACATCGAGCGGCTGCTGAAGATTCCGATTCGCCGCATCTCCCAGTTCGACATCAACAAGAACCGCGAGGAGATCGCGGGCATCCTCAAGGAGGAGGCCGAGGTCCGGGATCGCCTCGACCACCTCCGGGCGTTCGTGACGAAGTATCTGAAGGGGCTGATCCGGGAGTACGCCAAGAAGTATCCGCGCTGCACCGAAATCGAGTCCGGCGCCTTTGCGGAAGTGGACGTTCGCGCGATTACCGCGAGCGAGCTGACGATCAGGTGGGACAAGGAGAACAACTACGTCGGCAGCGGCCTGCGCAACGGCGAAGAGCTCTTCAAGTGCTCTTCGCTGGACGAGCTCATCCTCGTCTGGAAGGACGGCCGCTTCAAGAAGGTGCAGCCGGAGGACAAGATCTTCGTCGACAAGGACCTGCTGCGGGTGCTCCGCTACAACCAGGAGAAGGACCGCGACACGCGCGACTTCACCTGCATCTACGAAGACGGCGGCTACGGGTTCAGCTACATCAAGCGCTTCGTGTTCGGCGGCCTCATCCGCAACAAGGAATACCGCCTTGCGCCCGGGAAGCCGAAGTCGAAGATCGTGCTGTTCCAGGAAGGGTGCGGCGAGACGCTGTACGTCAGGTACAAGCCCGCCAAGGGACAGAAGATCCACCAGCAGCACTTTCGGCCGCTCGATCCGGTCGATCGCGTGAACCGCGAGACCGGCAAGCTGGAGAAGAAGCCGGTGGTGGAGATCCGCACGGCCGGCGCGAAGGGCAAGCAGCTGACGACCAAGCCCATCGCCCGGGCGTCCTTCGCCAAGGCGTCCTGGTGGGACGAGCGCGAACCGCCGTCGAAGGGCGTGCTGGACTGACTGCCTGCGCCTGTCCGGCCATAGGTTTTGCCTATGGTGTGGCGACATATCTTCCGATTGGCCGATGCTCTACCGCCGTGGTATACTATGGGCCGAAACACAGCAAGAAAAGGAGGACGACATGGCGAGAATAGCAAAGACGGTGCTGGAAAAGGTGGGCGGTACGCCGCTCGTGGAAATCTCCGGCCGGCTCAACAAGGGCGGTGCGCGGGTGCTGGCGAAGATCGAGTTCTTCAACCCGGGCGGCAGCGTGAAGGACCGCATCGCGTTCGCGATGGTCGAGGACGCCGAGCGGCGCGGGCTGCTCGGTCCGGGCGCGACGCTGGTCGAGCCGACGAGCGGCAACACGGGCGTGGGCCTCGCGCTGGTCGCGGCGGTGAAGGGGTATCATCTGGTCCTCACGATGCCCGAGACGATGAGCGTCGAGCGCCGCAAGCTCGCGGCGGCCTACGGCGCCGAAATCGTCCTCACGCCTGGCGCGGAAGGGATGAAGGGGGCCATCGCCATGGCCAAGGAGATTGCGGCGGCCCGCGGCGGAATCATCCTGCAGCAGTTCGAGAACCCGGCGAATCCGGCCTATCACCAGGCGACGACGGGTCCCGAGATCTGGGCGGATACGGACGGCGCGGTCGATGCGTTCGTCGCCGGCGTCGGCACGGGCGGCACGATCACGGGCGTCGGCAAGTACCTGAAGGCGCAGCGGCCGGAGATCGCGGTGTTTGCGGTCGAGCCGGACGCGAGCCCGGTCCTCTCGCAGGGCAAGGCGGGTCCGCACAAGCTCCAGGGCATCGGCGCGGGCTTCGTCCCGCAGGTCCTCGACCGCAGCCTCCTGACGGACGTGATTACGGTCTCGGCGGACGACGCGGGCCGGGCGGCGCGGGCCGCGGCGGCGCAGGAAGGACTGCTCGTCGGCATCTCCTCGGGAGCGGCGCTCCATGCGGCGCTGGAACTCGCGCAGCGGCCGGAGTGGGCCGGCAAGACGATTGTCGTCCTCCTGCCGGACACCGGCGAGCGCTACCTGTCGACATGGCTGTTTCAGTGAACTCGGCGAAGCGGAGCGAACCCCGCTTCCACAAGACAAGGAATCCATTATGAGCGATAACAGACTTCATCCGGAGACGCTGGCGCTGCACGCGGGCTGGAACGGCGACCCGGCGACCGATGCGTGCGCGGTGCCGGTGTACCGCACGACGGCCTACAACTTCCAGAACGCGCAGGACGCGGCGGACCGCTTCGCCCTCAAGAAGGCGGCGAACATCTATGCCAGGCTCATGAATCCGACGCAGGACGTCCTCGAAAAGCGCCTCGCGGCGCTTGAGGGCGGCGCGGCGGCTCTGACGCTCTCCTCCGGGACGGCGGCCATCTACTTCACGGTCACGAACATCGCGGAAGCCGGCTCGGAATTCGTCTCGGCGGACAACCTCTACGGCGGCACCTACGTGCAGTTCAACACGATCCTCAAGCAGTCGAACAACATCACCGTCCGCTGGACGCACCTCAACGACTTCGCGGCGGTCGAGGCGGCGATCAACGCGAAGACGCGCTTCGTCTACGTGGAGACGATCGGCAACCCGACGCTGGGCGTCGCGGACATCGAGAAATACGCGGAAATCGCCCACCGGCATGGGCTCCCGCTCGTCGTGGACGCGACCTTCTCGACGCCGATCCTCGAGCAGCCGATACGGTTCGGCGCGGACGTCGTCATCCACTCGCTCTCGAAGTGGATCGGCGGACACGGCGCGGGCATCGGCGGCGTGGTGATCGATGCGGGCAACTTCGACTGGACGCAGCAGGGCAATCCCCTCTACGTCGAGCCCGACACCGGCTACCACGGCATCAAGTGGGGCGAGGCGATCGGCAAGCTCGCCTTCATCACGCGCCTGCGCACGGTCGCGCTCCGCAACCAGGGGCCGACGCTCTCGCCCGACGCGAACTGGATCTTCCTCCAGGGCGTCGAGTCGCTGCCGCTGCGCATCGCGCGTCATGCCGAGAACGCGCTCGCGGTCGCGAACTACCTGCAGCACCATCCGAAGGTCGCGTGGGTGCGGTACCCGACGCTGTCCGAACCCGAGCTCGCCGCGAAGTACCTGCCGAACGGCGCGGGCGGGATGGTCGTCTTCGGCGTGAAGGGCGGCGTGCAGGAAGGCGTCCGCTTCGCCGATTCGCTCCGGCTCTTCACCCAGCTCGCGAACGTCGGCGATGCGCGCTCGCTCGTCATCCATCCGGCTTCGGCGACGCATTCCCAGCTCACGGAGGAGGAGCAGCGCGCGGCGGGACTGCCGCCGGAGCTAATCCGCCTCTCGGTCGGCATCGAACACGTCGACGACATCGTCGCCGACCTCGACCAGGCCTTCGCACAGGTGTAGCCCGACTTGCCCCGCGTGCCGCGTTGTGCGCGGGGATTTCGCAGAACATAAATACTACCTTAGAAGTAGGAAAGGAAAACAGACATGAACAGGAACATCAGCATCATCCTCGCGACTACCGCCCTCGCCGCCGCCACGGCCCGCGCCGGCGTGCCGCTCAACAACCTGCAGGGCGTCGGCGGCATCGCCTTCAACCCCCTGGCCTATACGGCGGGTCAGCCATGGGAGGGGGGAGGAACCAATGCGCTGAACGGCATCGTCTCCAAGCCGCAGGTCGGCCTGTGGTACGTCGGCCTGAGCGATGCGGACATCGGCTGGTTCGCGGCGGGCGCGGCCATCACGTTCGCCGACCGCCTGGAGCTTTCGTACGGCTACGGCTTCACGGACGCGAAGAAGTACGGCGACAAGTCGATCGACTCGAACAACTTCGGCGCCAAGCTGCGGATCCTGGACGAGAACGCGTTCGGCACCGCATGGGTTCCGGCGGTGGCGGTCGGCACGGTGTACAAGCACACGAACACGTCGCTGGCCGGCGACTTCGCGCTCGACAAGGGCGGCTTCGACTACTACGTGGTGGCCTCGAAGCTCGTCCGGGAGACGCCGATCCCGGTCCTGCTGTCCGCAGGCGTGCTCTGCTCGGACGAAGTCGTGAACGGCGTAATTGGGCACGGACACTATGACGTCTCGTACTTCGGCAACATCGACGTCCTGCCGTCCGACAACGTCGCCATCGGCTTCGAGTACAAGTCGGGCATCGACGCGGACACGAGCGGCATCAGCAACCACGACTACTATGACGGACACGTCGCGTGGTTCGTGACGCCGCAGCTGACGCTCGTCGGGGCCTATGCGTATACCGGCGACAAGGACCGGTTCTATCGCGACGGCCACGCCAGGGACCTCGGCTTCGGCGGCGGCTTCGTCCTGTCGGCGCAGTACCAGTTCTGAGCGAAAACCGGTAAAGGCGACGGCGGCGACGGGGACAGGCCCCCGTCGCCGCCCCTTTCCGTTCGGGAACCGCGCCCCCGCTATCCCCGGAAGAAGGCCGTGAAGGTCTGCTTCATGTCCGCGCCGGGGGCGGGATGGTCCTTGAAGACGGCCTGGAGCAGTTCGGTGCACTTGCCGCAGTGGCGGCAGTTGTCGGCGTCCCGGCAGTCGCGGACTTCGGGCCAGAGCGGCGACGCGCCGAGCGACTGGTTGTCCATCGCCTTCGGGAACCGGTAGCACGGATCCATGATCGCCGCGAGGTCGCCGTCGTAGGCGTAGGTCGCGTAGGCCCGGACGATGGCGGCGGGATTCGGGTGGCGGCGCGTCGCGAGCTTGACGACGCTTACGTGCGGCTCGTAGCGCGGGAGGTCCTCGGGACGGATCCAGATCGCCCGGAGGAAGTCTTCGTAGTTGCCGCGCTCGAAGTTCGTCCGGCAGCGGAAGGCCGAGAAGCCGAACTTCGCGCCGGCGGCGGACTGCCGCATGCGGTTGTGGCCGTGCAGATTGTTGTGGAACTGGTGGAAGGGACAGTTCCGCAGGCAGCCGGGATTGGCCTGAATGCCCATTTCCTTGCCGTGTTCGCGCGCCCAGGCCCCCATCCGACGGACGTAGTCGAGCCTCCGGTGTTCGTTGCGCCCGGCGTAGAACGAGTCGTAGAGCTCGTCGACGTACTTGAGGGCGATCTCGGTGGCGATGTCCATGTTGATGCTGAAGCGGATCTTGATCGTGGGGAACCGCTGGCGGACGACGGTCGCGATGAAGGGCGAGGCGGTGGTGAGGTGTTCGGGAAAGAGGCCCTCGCCGTCCATTTCGCGCAGCTTCTCGGTCACGTGGTCGGCCAGTTCCTCGGACAGGGCGATGTCGCCGTAGCAGTTGGCGTTGAAGATGGTGTCGAGTTCGATGCCGTGTTCGCGCGCCCACCGGAGATCCGCGACGATGCGCGCGCGGCGCTCTGGCGTCCAGTCGTCCATCGGCCGGCTCGCCGTGACGCCGGGCCAGGCGAAGAACACTTCCCGGATGCGGTCCTGGTAGGGGGTGCAGCTCTCGATGAACGGCAGGTTGTCGAACCAGCCGACGGATAGGGTGCGTTTGGTCATAAGTGTCGGTTTCCTTGTCATTGGGGTTGGCGGCTTTCGTCCTGCCGGTTGCCGAAGCGCAGAATCCACTCGTCCACGCTGCCGAACATCGGATGGCAGTTCGAGAAGGTGTTGTCCGATTCCCGCCAGGTCTCCCACAGGGTCGTCGCGCCACGCGAAAGCATGTGCAGCCAACCGGGATAGCCCTCGTGGAGAACGACCTGCTCCGCCAGTTCGCGGCGGCCGTGTTCCGAGAGGTACATCAGCATGTAGCGGGTGGAGAAGATGCCGGTCTGCGGCGCATATCCCGTTTCCTCAAGCGCGGCGACCAGCCGTTGTTCGGCCCGTGCCAGCTGATCGGCCGGCACCAGCCCCAGGTAGAGCCCGAACGCCTGCGCGGACTGCGAGCCGTTGGCGACGATGCCGTCCCGCACGTAGCGGTCTGCGAAGGTCTGCGCGATGCGCGCGGCCAGCTGCTCGAACTCGCAGGCGTCCTCCGTCCGGCCCAGCCGCCGCGCAAACGACGCCGTCAGGCGGACGAACGCGTGGCCATGCGCCGTGGCCGCGGCCTCGTCGGGAATCCTTACCAGCGCCTCGTGGTCGCCGATGCACGTCGGGATGACGCCGGAGGGGTATTTCCGGTACAGGAGCCGAACGTACCGCGCGCAAACGGGATAGTGCGCCAGCACGCGGTCCGCGACCTCCGGATGATGGCGCAGCAGCGCGTCCATCAGGACCGGCACCGCCAGCGTCCAGCCGATCGGCCCGGCCCGGCCGCCATAGCCCCGGTCGGCGATACCCACGTAAGGCGCCGTCTCCGTCAGCCATCCGTCCTCCGCAGCCTCGTCCGCAAAATCCTGCAGCGTCTTCAGGTAGAGGTCCCGCATGTCGGACCAGTTGAGGAGGTAGGCCTCGCAGGTGGCGACGATGTCGCCGCCGTAGCCCAGCCTTTCGCGCCCCGGGCAGTCCGACTGCACGCCACCCGTCAGGTTCGAAAGGAAGGTCCTGCGGCAGAACTCGTGCAAGGCCGCGAACTGCGGGCGGGCCGGGCGGTAGGTCCGGGCCGTTTCCGTGTCCTGCCCGACGGGCGAGACTTCGATCCGTTCGGCGGCGGTCACGAGCGAACGGGCGCCCCGGATTTCGGCGTAGCGGAACACGTGCCAGGTAAACGGCGGCGCAAAGCGCTCGCCGCCGCCGGCGCAGACGTACGCATCCCGCTGGGCCGCGACGGCCGGAGCGCCGGGGCCGCCGATGCCTGCCTGCTTGATCTGGCCGGCCGCCTGCGTCAGCACGTTGACCGTTCCGTCCGGATGCAGCCGCTCGCCGTAGACGATCTCCACTTTCGTGCCGCGAGCTTCGTCGGCCAACGCGAACTGCGGCACGCCGGCGGCATTCGTGCCGAAATCGACGACCTGCACCGCACCCTCGCGCAGCCAGCGGCTCGTACCGGCCGTCCGGCCGACGACCCTGGCCGCCAGGCGCCCGTCAAGCTCCATCAACCGCCCCTTCGGTCCCCGCACGGCGACGGCCGGCTTCCAGACGCCGTCCAGCTGCCGGGTGGCGTCAACCTCCGTTCCCAGATAGACGCTGTTGCGGATGACGCCGGTCTCCCGCCATCGCCAGGCCAGCGGACGCTCCAGCCCCTCGACCTCCAGCTGGAAGCACGGACGGCCGTGCGCCAGCACGTCGCGGAAGCAGTGGCTGCCCCAGAACCGCAGCGGCGGTAGATGGTAGAAGCCGTTGCCCAGCACCACCGAAAGGACGTTGGTCGCCGGATGCGGCAGCAGTCCGCCGTCGCCGACGGCATGCCGCCGCCGGATCCGGTAGACGGTCCGGTCGTACGGCGACCACAGCGCGGCGAGACCCGTCGGCGCCAGCTCGTCGGCGACGCCGTTGACCGCGTAGTCGCCCATGCCGGCGACGGCAAAGGCGATTTCGATTTCGTCGCGACCCGCCGGCAGGACGAACTCCGCCCGGAACTCCGGCGCCGGATCCTCGTCATACCAGTCGGCGCCGCTCCGTTCGGGGCGGCCGTCTCCCAGCCATCCGGCCAATGCCAGCAGCAGTCCGGTCATCGTCAGCGGTTGATCTCCTTGTGGTTCATGAATTCCCAGATGCGGTCTTCAGCTTCAATGCCTGCTCTCCCTGTTCGACGGATTGTATCATTTCAGCCGCCCGCGCGCAATCGGTGGCGGCACAGGGGAATGAGGGGACAGACCCTCGGCGATGTGGCGAAAATCGGCGGGTGAGTGGCGATTCACGCCGCTTATCTTATCGCTTTGGGGTAATGCGGCAATGAACAGGGGTGGGGCAGAAACTCCGCTGTTCAGTGACGCATTACTGCTGACCGATTACCAAAGTTGAACGCAACGGCGAAATTTTGGTACAATACGGTTGTGAACGGCTGGGTTTTCAATGGCGTAAATGCGGTCGTGTGCGCACGGAAACGCGTGCGCGTAAAGGCGCATACCCCCCCCCCCCCCCATCTTTGCCTTTGCCAGGCCTGTCCGCGTCGGATAGGCCCTTGTGCGGGCGTTTAATGCGCATCGGCCGTCGGTCCGGTGCGGCAACCGGAGACGACAATGCATAAACTCCTGAAGGTGATTCCCGCAGCGGCTTGTCTGTTGAGTGCATCATACGCTTCCGCCGAAGCGAACGTCTGCACGTGGCATGGCGGCGCCGGCAACGGCGTCTGGTCGGACTCAGCCAACTGGGACACCCTCCCGCAGAGCGGCAACGGCGACACGCTCGTCTTCGACACGTCCGCCGGCGACATCGTCGCCTGCAACGACATTGCCGATTTCGATCTGGCCGAGCTGCAGATTGTCGGTTCTGGCCATTGCACCCTCAACGGCGAGGCCGTCGTCTTCTCGCGCGACATCAGCAACAAGGGCAAGCCCTATCCATCCTATAACACCGGGCGCAAATTCAATTTGCGGCTGGACAACTTCAACGCCGATGCGCCCGTCACCAATACGTTCAACCTGCCGCTGAAAATCGCCAACTACTCTTCGGTGACGTTCACCACGAACAGTACGCATTGCCAGAAGGTGAATGTCTTCAACGGCGAGATTGCGATTGGCGAAGGCCTGTGGCTCGAACTGGCAAATCAGGGCACTGGCGTCAATAACGTCTACGCCTATTTCAACGCGCCAATCAACGGCGCGGCCGGCTCGGCATTGATGAATGACGTGGGCAACGGCGGTTCGCGCGGGCACGCCGACTTCAACGGGCCGGTCAACGTGTCCGCGTTTTACGCCGACTACGCCTGGGGCAACCGTTGCCCGTACTCGAGATTCTATGCGCCCACCAACAGGATCGACTATTTCTTCGCCTCCTACCAGGACGGCGGCGCATTTTATGCGGCGAACCAGTTCCCCGAGACGATGTGGGTCGAACTGGCCAACGGCGCGTATGGCGAAGGCGCCATGACATTGGCCGCCGACCAGACGATCGGGCGCTTGACTTCCGATTTCAAGACCGAGAAGAAGGCCGGCTGCGTCAATGCGACGGGCAAGACGCTCACGCTCAAGGCGACGCAAAGCGACCGCGCGTGGGTGCGTCTTAACGACCCTGGCTGGGGCAGCGTCAACTTCGTCTACGCGCCGCTCGGGGACTACACGCAGGTCTTCACGAACGTGACGGACGTGCCGCATTCGAGCTCGGGTTTCCTTGAGGTGCAACGCGGCACGCTCAGGTTCGACGGCGTGCCGTGCACGCAATCGCACAAGTTCAAGACGATTCGCGTGGCCAACGGCGCGACTTTCGAGTGGAACATCGAAAATACGGCCGCGACCGGCAGCTTCAGCCAGCTCGAAGAAATCCGCCTCGGCGCGGCGGCGACCTTCAGGATCGGCACGGCCGAGACGATCGCCACGAAGAAGCTCGTCGTCGCGGGCGTCAATCTCGAAAACGGCACGTACACGGCATCGGACTACCCCCAGATCCAAGGCAGCATTACGGTGACGGACACCCCGGCGGGATCGATCACGCAGTGGCACCAGCTCGCCGGCGGCGACTTTGACCTCCCCGAGAACTGGACGGCCGGCGTACCCACGGCCGAAGTGGCCGCCCAGATCGCGGCCGAAGGCACGTACACGGTGTCGCTCGCCGACCCCGACTTGAAGATCGGCGCGCTCGCGGTGGGGACGGGGCTCGAGACGGCAACGGCCACGCTCGCGGTGCGCGGCGAGGGCCTTATCGCGGGCGACACCGCGCTCACGATCGGCAAGGGCGGCCGGTTCGAGCAGCTTTCCGGTACGCTGACGATCTCGAATACGACGGCGAAGACGTGCGTCGAAAAGGGCGGCGAATGGTATTTGGGCGGCACGGCGACGAACCGGGTGTCGGGCAACAGCCAATACCGCTTCACCCTCGCTTCGGACGCCAAGCTGACCGTGGCCGGGTCGGCCTGTTTTCGCATGCTGCCCAACGTGTCGGCGACCTACATCCAGCCGGCGGACCTGAATGGCGACATCGAAATCAGGGAAAACGGCACGATGTACGCCTGGGGGCTAGCCGGCGAACCCGAAGGCACGTTCCTCGGATCGCGCATCGTCTGCCGCGACAACGCCCGGTTTCTGATGGACAGGCCGACGTTCAACTCGCCGGACGGCGGGATCATGACGTTCACGCTCAAGGACAACGCGCACTTCGAGGCGCTCAACGGCGGCGCGTTCTTCCTCAGCGTTCGCCGGCCCGGTTCGCGCGCCATCTTCACGGCGGAACGCGGCACCACCATGAAACTCCTGTACATGGCCGGACTTGCCGTGGCGGATACGTGTTACGCCGAGCTGAACATCAACGCTGGCGCCACGTGCTCGATCGGCGGCGAATACGGGCTTTATCTCGCCGGCATCAACGAGTCGTACAAGAAGGACAACAACCGCCCCTGCAAGCCCGAGGCCGTGCTCAACTGCGCCGGTACGCTGACGGTGGGCAACATCTATGGCGGGGGCAACGACGGCGGCGACGGACACCGCGGCGTGACGATCGCCGGCGGCGGAAGGGTCAAGAACGGCGCCTACATCGGCGGGCAGACGTTCGAGATGGACTGCAAGGCCGCGCTCAACCTGCTGCCGGGAGCGACGTGCTCCTTCGGCGACGGCCAGCTCGCGATCGGCCAGGGCTACGGCAACGGCACGTTCGACATCAATGGCGCGACGTTCGAAAAGAAGCTGAGCAGCAACGACAAGCCGCGCTACGTGATCGTGGGCCAGGGCCCCGGCACGGGCCTCCTCCACGTCCACGGCGGCGGCACGGCCACGTTCAACGATCCGCGCTTCTTCCTCGGCGGCTGCTCGACGAACGATCTCAACGAGGTTCTCGCCGTCGCCCGCCAGGCGACCCAGCCGCGTTTCTGGGAGGGATTTCCCGATGGGGCCGAGGCCACCGGCACGCTCAAGATCGGCCGCGGCGCCGTCACGCTCAAAACGGCGTTTCCGTATATCGACGGCAAGCTCTTCGTGGCCAAGCAGGGCACGGGCGCGATCGCCTTCTATCCGGAGGACGGCGTGTTCGGCAAGCTTACGGTCGATTACGCGGTGGAATTCGGCGAGAAGGCCGAAGTGACCGTGGATCTCGGCGATTACGACGGCGGCAGCGTGAGGCTGACCGACTTCAAGGGGACGGTAGAGGGGCGAGAGAAGGTGGCCTTCGCCGTGCGCGGTGCGCAGGCGGACCGGTACCGGCTCGTGTGGCGCGGCGACAACGTGCGTCTCGTCGGCGCGAACCGCGGCCTGTCGCTCCGCGTGCGCTGAAGGGAGCATGGTTGTGGTGAAAATGCTTGGAGTGTGCGCGGCGGCGCCCGCATTGACGATGGTCGCGTGGGCGGGGCTGCCCGTCGCCCCGGCGCCGCTCGCGCGCACGGGCGAGGCCGTCCAGCCCGTGCGTCTCGAAGTCGCGCCGCTTGACTGCGGCACGAACGTCTGGCAGCGCGTCGCTTTCGTGAGCGGCACCAAGCGCGTGATCGTTTCGGACGAAGACAAGTCGATCGACTGCAACAATCCTCTCCGGTTCGGGCGGCTTTTCATCGTGAACGGGCGCACCGCCGAGGGCGAGCTGCGGCTGACGGCCGACCAATTGTGGGATACCCGCGTGCGTGCGGAAGACCGGCTCGTCGTCGACGAAGCCGCTGGCACGGCGACGTGGTCGCGCCCGTACCGCCGGCCGGACGGTCTCCCTGCCGTCTTTTCCTATACGCTGCGCGGCACGTCCGGGGGGCAGGTGCTCGTCGATTGGGATATGGGGCTTACGCAGGACGAAGCGCTTGCGCAGACGAATGCGCTCGCCGTCTTTTCGTATTTCCACGTCAACGGAAACGTCGCGCCGGAGAGCGAATTCGGATTCGGCGACCGGCTGCATGAGATGTATCCACGCGAAAAGCTGCTGGCGGAGAACAAAAAGCAGATCGCCTTTCCGCTCAAAACGGCGTCCGACACGTTTTCTTTCGAGCCGCGCGACACGCTGCGCACGTGGCGCGTCATTTTCCCGCGTGCGTGGGTGGCTCGCATGGGCGTTTTCGATTTCGCCGGCGACGTGCGCGGCACGCGCATCGTGCGCGGCACGACGTACCACTATCCGATCGCCGATTTTCGCCGGAACAACGCGTTCGGCCATGCGGTGAAAGGGCGTATCGTCATCGATCTCGGCCGTTCGGCCGTGCCGAAGATCGCGACTGCGCCGGCCGTGGGCGGCATCGATTTCTGGGGCTACGACGCGCTGCACGTGCCGGCGCGTCCCACGCGCAACCTCATCTGCAACGGCTCGTTCGAGCAGGCGCTCAAACACTGGCGCTGGGAAGACTGGGGCGCGGAATACACGAAAGCGGACAAGCTGCGCGAGGAAGTGGTCGCGCCCGGGTATGCGGGCGGGCATTGCCTCGTCCTGCGCGGCACGCAGCCCAAGGCGCCGGCGCTCTGTTCGGGGACGCTGCCGCTGGAGGGCGGCAAACCCTACGTGCTGTCGTTCTACGCCAAGGCCGCGAGTCCCAAGGCGCGCAAGCTCGTTGCGTACGTCCGGCCGTCCGCCGTCTCGCGCAACGGCGTCTACGATTCGTTGAGGCCCAAGGTGAAAACGCCGCCGGCGGAACTCGTCCCGGGCGAGGACTGGAAGCGCATCGTCATTCCGTTCACGGCCGATCCCGGCGGCATGTACATCCAGATGATGCCCGGCTGGGGCACGGGCGCCGACGACGAAATCTTCCTCGACGCCTTCCAGGTCGAGGCCGGGACGGTAGCGACGGCGTACGTGGACGATCCGCTCGTGGCGCGGCTCGAATCGCCGCGCGCGCCGTTCCACGATTTCCGTCCGGGCGAAAAGCTCGATCTCGCGCTCGCCGTGACGGCGCATGCGGGCGCGACGGGGCGCGTGCGCGTGCGCATCGAAAACTTCTACTCGGAAACGAAGTTCGACGAGACCTACGCGGTTTCCGGCGGCGCACGCGTGCCGCTCGCGGTCGATCCCGTGCGGCTCGGGAAGGGCATTTTCACCGTGCGGCTCGACTACGCGTGCGCCGAGGGCGCGGCGTGGACGGACTACGCCCGCTTCTCGGTGCTCGCGCCGCTCGCGAACCGCCACGCCACGGCGCAGTTCTACGCCAACCACTGGTGGTTCCTGCGTCCGTCGCGCGGCGAACACTACCTGCGCAAATTCGTGGAATGGGGCTGGGGCAGCGGCGACGGACAGCGCAACTACACGCTCACGAAGCATGCGCTCGCCGCACCCATGAAGGCACTCGGCGTGCGCAACTACGTGCATCCCGTCGCCTATGAATTTCCCAAAGGCATCAATACGCGCGTGGAAGTGACGCCTGAATATCTCGCCGATCTGGAAGCGCGCGGGTACGAGACGGGACTCGGGGCCGATCCGGACGACAACATCTTCACCTATTTCAACGAAGAGGAGGACTGGTCGCGGCGCGTGGGGTACGAAAAGCATTTCGCCTGCGTCCAGGCGTGCGCCCGCGGCGTGCGGCGCGCGTTCGCCGAACGGGGACTCGCGCCGCCCAAGATTACCGAGTCGCACGGCACTTCGGGTTATGCCAACGGACGCAACTACGATGCGATGGAAGGGTACTTGAGCACGTCCGTCAAACACGACGCCCGCTACGACCAGATCGACATCCATCCCTATTTCAACATCGACGGCGGCATTCTCGGCGGGCGCGACGCCGACATCGAAACGCAGCATCTCATCGACGCGATGGCGCGACACGGCTATCCGAGCGAGACGCCGATTATGTTCACGGAGTCGTTCAACATGCTGCCCTGGCGCATTCCGCCGTGGAACTGCGACACGTGGGGCGACAGCTTCCGCGTGAACAAGCCGCCCACGCAGGCGCGCGGCGTGCGCGAATGCACGATGGCCGGCTCGCAGGCGCGGCTTTACCTGATGGCGCTCAAGTTCTGGCCCAAGGTGACGCTCTGCCACCCGTGGAACTGCGAACCGATTCTCGACGCCGACTTCGCGCCCATCTCGCACATCCTCGCGGCCAACACGCTCGGCAATCTCCTCCCGGACCCCGAGTGGTACGGCGCGGCGCACCCGTACCGCAACATCCGGGGGCTTTGCTTCCGCCGGAAAGACAAGGGCGATGCGCTGATGGCGGTGTGGACGACCGATCATGACGTCGAATTCGGGCTCAAGGAAAGTCCGTATGTGCAGATGAGACTGCCGCGTGATGCGCAATTCATCGACTTCGAAGGCAACGTGCGCCCGGTCGCCTGGGCGGAGCGCCTGCGCGTGCCGCTCACGCCGGCGCCCCTTTTCATCGTCTCCCGCGACGAAAAGGCGCTATTGGCGGCGCTCAAGACGTGCGTGGCGGACGATCCGTCTTCGGCGCTCACGGTGGATATCCGGCCCGATGCCGCCGGGCGCGTCAACCTGCATCTCGCCAACGTGACGGACGCGCCGCAGCGCGGCCAGATCGAGATCAATTCGAAGCCCGTCGCCTACGATCTCGCGCCGCGTGGACGCAAGGTGCAGCCGCTCGCAGACGGCATCGCCGCGCCGATGGTCAAACAGACGTACCGGGCGCGCGTTTCGTCGCTCCTGAAGCCGTGGGACATGGCCTATTTCCTCGTGCCCCGGTGCGGCGCGTCGCCCGACTGGGCGCAGATTCCCGTGCAGGCGTTCGACAATTTCATGCCCGATGCGGGTTACCGCACGAAGGGCCTGGCGGCGAAGTTCCAGTGCGCGTACAATGCGTCGAACTTCTTCGTGCGCGTGACGGTGGAAGACCCCGACTACGTGAGCGTGGAAGCAAGCGGCAAGCGCTTTTCCCCGACGGCGCTCTACGCGCACGACGGCGCACTCGAAGTGTACTTCGACGCCTTTGGCGACGCGCGCAGCCAAGGGGAGAAGGATTACGACCTCAATGACTCGCGCTACGACTTCCTCGGCGAACACGCCCATCGCGAGCATGCCGTCAACTGGCAGCTCGCGCAAGGGACGGCTTCGGCGACCGAGGAGGAAATCCGCGCGAAATTGACGCGCTCGTTCACGCGCACGGAGACGGGCTACGTCTACGAGATCGCCTTTGCCGAACGCTACCTCGCGCCGATAGATCTCACCCCCGGCACGGTCTTCGGGTTTGGGCTCTCGCTCCACGACTACGCCTCCGACAAGACGCACGCGGAACTTTCGACCTCCACCCGGCCGGGGGTTCCCCTCAACCGCCGCCCGTTTCTCACGAGCCTTGCCGTGCTCCAGTAAGAAGCCGGCCGGGCGCGTCACC
Organism: Kiritimatiellia bacterium; assembly: GCA_051884805.1. Taxonomy (GTDB): domain Bacteria; phylum Verrucomicrobiota; class Kiritimatiellia; order RFP12; family UBA1067; genus UBA1067. The sequence goes on from JBJEWA010000001.1 coordinate 23,073, forward strand.
GTCGCGTCGAATCGCGGATGACGAGCGGCGCCGTGAGGAGGATGCGGCGGCTGGGGAGGGAGGCGTCCTGCATGCGGTCGCGGAGGGACTGGTAGGCCATGCGGGCGAGGTCGTCGCAGGGCTGGTGGACCGTGGTCAGGTTCGGTATCGCGGAGACGGCGCACCGGACGTCGTCGAAGCCCGCCAGCATCACGTCCTTCGGGACGGACAGGCCGAACGAGACGAGCGTGTTGTTCAGCTGCGCGGCGACGTAGTCCGACTCGCAGACGACGGCGTCCGGACGGCCCCGCTTCTGGAACCACGACCGCAGCGTCTTGTCGTCGTCCGGCTCCGAGACGATGATGTGCTCCCGCGACATCCGCCCGCCGAGCGCGCTCATCACGCCGTCATAGCGGTCGCAGATCACCGACGCGCAGTTCGGCCGCATCAGGAAGTGGATGCGCTTCGCCCCCTGCGCCAGCAGATGGGCTCCGAGCGCACGCCCGGCTTCGAGGTTGTCGATGCCGACGAAGTCGTATTTCTGCCTGCCGGCCCCGACGTCGGCGTTGCGGTCGATGAGGACGACCGGGATATCTGCCGCGTCGAAGAGCGCGAGGATCTCCCGCGTCACCCGCTCGGGCGTCCGCAGGAAGGCGAGCGGCTGGAAAACGACGCCCGCCACGCTCTGCTTGACGAACCGCCGCGCGACTTCGCAGGCTTCCTGCGCCCGCTGCTTCGGATTCGCCGCAGACGTGTCCCCGAGCACCACCGAATACCCGTCGTTCTGCGCATACCGCGTCAGCGCCTGGCAGATGGACGGGAAGATCTCGCCGAACGCGAGGCTCGGCATGATCAGCCCGATCTGCCCCGACTCGTTCCGGGCGGCCCGCGTCGCGAACGTTCCGCTGCCGCGCCTGCGGTAGACCAGCCGCCGCTTCCGCAGCTCGTCCATCGCCCGCACGGCCGTGATGCGGCTGACCTTGAACCGCCGCACCAGCGCCTCCTCCGAAGGCAGCGGCACCCCCTGCGGATAGTCCCCGTCCCGGAGCTTCTTCTGCAGCCACTCGAAGATCTCCACCCACTTCAGCTTGCCTGACTCGGATTCCATGCTTGCCACTCCCGTCCGCATTATACCAGCGAACGTCGCCAAGTCTATCAAATGACATGGCAACTTGCAAGGCATATCGCCCCCGCTGTTGGCCGAAGTTCAAAGTTAGACTTTTCGGGCGAGCAAAGTTAGACAGTTT
>JBJEWA010000002.1:0-24219 GCA_051884805.1 Kiritimatiellia bacterium
AGCGGCCTTCACCGACCTACCGCCGCCACTGCCCACTTACTTCTTCAATCGACAACGGATGCGCCAGCCCGCTTACAGGACAAAACCCGACGCCCAGCCGAGCATGACGCCGACGGCGTAGACGACGGCCAGAATCAGCAGATTGCCCTTCAGGCTGCGGTTGGTGCGGAAGAGAACCAGCAGCCCCAGCCCGGAGCCGGTGAAGGAGGAGGCCATCAGCGCACCGGCCGACATCGCGCCCGACAGATACAGCTTGGCGCCGGCCACGGACACGGCGCAGTTCGGGATGAGCCCCAGCGCCCCGGCGACCAGCTCGCCGAAAAACGGACGGTTGAGCCGCAGCGAATTCAGGCAGTCCTCGCCGAAGAAGTGCATGCACAGCTCGATTGCGCCGGAGATGACGACGATGAAGCCGAAGATTTCCGCCGTATGGATCAGGGCCGGCACGAGAATGCCCCGATGCGAGTGACAGCCGCAATGGCTGTGTTCGCACAATTCGCGGACGGACACTTTCCAGCGCATATGCCGCGCGGCCGCCAGCACGCCGTCGGCCAGGAAGCCGACGCCCAGGGCGCACACCGCCTTGATGCCGACGATCTTCACCATCAGCACCGCAGGAACGCGCTCGGACAGCAGCACGGGGACCAGCTCGTCGGACGTCGAAAGAAACACCGCCAGCAGCGTCCCCATCGTAATGACGCCGCCGGCATAGAGGGAAGCGGCCGCCGCCGAGACGCCGCACTGGGGTATCGCCCCCGCAAGCGCACCGGCCGCCGGCCCAACCGAACGCGCGCGCTCGAGAAAACTCTCGAGCGCACCACCCGCCTTGGCTTCGACCGCCTCCAGGACGAGATACGTCACAAAGAGGAACGGCAGCAGCAGCAGGGTTTCCTGAACGAACTCAATCACGCGACGGTGATCGCTTCGCTCGGGCACTGCGCCTCGCAGGCGCCGCAGTCAACGCACTTGTCGGCGTCGATCACGTAGGGCGTACCCTCCGCAATCGCATCCGCCGGGCAGGCATCCTTGCAGCTGCCGCAACCCACGCACTTGTCAGAAACAATCTTACGAGCCATTGTTTTTTCTCCTTTTGTTGTGTCGGACCACCCGGTTATTCGACAACTCGACAACCCGAGGATTCGAAGACTTGAGCGTAGTATATCACACTTACTCGAAAACCACAAACGCCGGCAGTCCCCGAACGCCGTCAAAGCCCGGCAGCCGACGCAATTCCGCCAGGTCTTCGGCCCGAAGCCGGACGACCGTGAACGGTTCGAGCGCCTTGCGGACCTCCGGTTCGGACAGCACCCGGTCCATCGCCGCGCAGTTCTTGCACCACGACGCCCAGCAGTCAACCAGCACGGGGCGCTGCAGCCCCGCCAGCGAAAACGTCGCCGGGGTCATGGCCAGCGATGCCGCGTCCGGGCGGACATCGGAGGCGCCGGACCGGGCGAACCCCTGCCAGGCCAACCGCCCGTACCAGACGGCAAAGCCCAGAACGATTGCCGCGAACACCCGGTTGACGGACCGCATCCACGCGCCCGGCTTCGGCAGGACCCGCAGTCCGGCCCCGAGGAACGGCCACGGCAGGGCCATGCCCAGTCCGAGGACGAACGGCAGCCCCAGCGCCATCACCTGGCCTTTTCCGAACCAGTCCGCCGTCAGCAGCAGCACGGAAATCAGGATCGGCGCCACGCAGGCGCCAGCCAGGACCGCGGACAGCAGCCCCATCAGCAGCGGCACGAGCCAGGCGGGCAGGCGGCCGCCCGCCGTCAGCACGGACGAGGCGCCCGTCCGGAACCGGGACAGGTCAAGGAACCAGACGTCCAGCAAGGACAGCGCCAGCGCCAGGAAGACGACCGCCACCAACGCATTGAACCACGGATTGGACTGGATCGTGCCAAACGCGAGTCCGCCGACGGCCGCCGCCACGCCCAGCGCGCCATAGGCGACGGCGATGCCCAGCCCATAGGCCGCGCCCCGTTGCGCCGACCGGCCGATGACGATGAGATTGATCGGGATCATCGGCAGCACGCACGGCGTCAGGTTCAGCGCCAGCCCGCCCAGCAGCGTCAGCAGCAGGACCAGTCCGACGGCGAACGCGCCGGAACGCGAGGCCGACATAAGGTCCGACGGCTCCGCGCCGTCCTGCAGCCAGCGGACGAACGCAGCCGGCTCGACATAGCCCTGGACCATCCGCACAGCCCTCCCGTCGGCAACGGCGCCGTGCTCCGGCAGGTCGCCGCCGGTCGCCGCCGCCCCGACGGGCACGCACATGCCGTCGCGACACTCGAACTGCTGGCCGTTGATGACCTGAATCTCGGCGAAGGCGGACAGCGCCGCAAACCCCGCGAACAACAGACCAGCTGGCAGCCACGTTCTCATCGGGAAATCAGCGCCAATGCATTGTCATGGCCGATCGCACGACATTCGTCGGGCGTCAGGCCGATACGCTCCCGCAGGATCTCCATGCACTTCGCAATCGGCGTCGTCGCGCCGACCAGGCACTTGCGGGCCGGATTCCACAGCAGGCCGTTCGGCTCCAGCCGCGCGTGCGCGCCGCAGACCTCGTATTCGCCCGGCGGCAGACCGGCCGGATACTGGGCGTCGGAGACGGCGATCAGCCGCTGCGTCGGGACGGCCCGCGTGTAGAGCCGGAGCATCGTGTCCGGCAGATGATGCCCGTCGGGAATGAACATCACGCTCGCGCGATCCTCGACCAGCGCCGTATAGACGATGTTGTCGTGCCGGTCCATCTCGTTCGGAATGCCGTTGCCGAGATGGGTGAACGCCTTCGCGCCGGCGGCAAGGCACGGCTCGACGTCGGCCGGACTCTTCGCAAGCTGATGGCCGAGCGAAACCGTGACGCCCGCCTCCGTCAGGCGGCGGACGAAATCCGGCATGCCGGGAATCTCCGCCGCGACATTGACCAGCCTGACCAGCCCCTCGGCGGCGTCCTGAAAGCGGTTGAAGAGGCCCAGGTCGGGCGCATGCACCCACTCGACCGGATGCGTGCCGACGGCGCCGGGGCGGTCGGAGATGAACGGCCCCTCCAGGAAGAAGCCGAGGATGTTGCGTTCGCAGATCGCATATTTCCGCCGCGCCGCCATCACCACGCGCTCCGTGCCGATCAGGACCTCGGGATCGCCGGTGACGAGCGTCGGCAGGTAGCCGACGGTCCCGTCGGCGGCAAGCCGCTCGGTGACGGCCAGCACCTGCTCGACGGTCAGGCCCGGCGCATTGAAGTCCACGCCGCCATAGCCGTTGACCTGCAGATCGATCCACTCGCACTTCATCGCCCCAGCTCCTGTCGATGCCGTCACTGCGCCCCGGCAAAGAACTGCATGGCCTCCGCGACGGCCAGATCCGTCAGGGCCGTCAGGCACAGGTGTTTCTGGACACCGTCCGTCGTCCGCTCGCTCGCGCCCGGCGAGAACAGCGGAATCGGCCCCCAGACGACCGCTTCGTCCCGCTGGGCAAGCGTGCGGCTCAGGACCAGCTTGCCCGTTTGCAGGTCGTGGATGCGCAACTGCGCCCGCCAGGTCTGGCCGGAATAGTCGGCCGTAAAGAGCGTGCAGACCACCCAGCCGAAGGTCGCCCATCCGTCGCCGGCGTCCGAGAAAGGCCCCTCGAACCGCACCTCGACGCGATAATCCGGCTTTGTCGTGCGGAGAATGCAGCCGGCACGCTCCAGGGCGTCCGACGCACGATCGCGGTAGGCAGCCGTCGACAGGACCTGCGGCACGCAGGTCGCCGTCGCATATGTGGCGGAAGAGAAGCCGCCGCCGTGCCAGCCATGGCGCCCGTAATGCCAAGGCCCGTTGTAACCCGTCACCGTCGTATACCCGTAGACGACATCGTAGGACGTCACCGTCGCCTCGAACCCGGCCAGCTGGACGCCGACGGACTTGCCCTCCGGCAGCGCCGCAACGGCAACCGCCGGATGTTCCGTCTCGCGTATCGTCCAGCAACCGGACACAAGCACCAGCATAAGCGCCGCCGGCAGGCAAACCGTCTTCATTGCGACCTCCTTCATAGGGATTTCAGCAGCTCGACCGCCGCCGCCGTCACGTCGTTCGTCCCGACCGTCCACCGCCCGTCGGACTGCTGTTCGGAAACGAGCCGGACCGCGATCCGCGTACGGTCCAGGCCGTTGGTAGGAAACGGGAGCAGCCGCGACGCCGGCGCGTTCGTCGGCGCCATCGACAGGGCGTGGTCTACCTCATTGCGGACACTTGGCTCCAGGACGTCCTCGTTGACCAGGGGCTGGGCCGTCAGCACGAAGAGCAACAGCGGAAGCGCGATTCTCATGCGCACATTATAGCACAATCCCCGCCGTCCGCACCTTGCCGTCGCCCGCCCGACGCCGCCCGCCCGGCCTACTTCCCCAAGTAGTTCCGCACCCGGAGCGGAACGCCGATTCCCGCGCATACGGCCTCGCAGGCGGCGCGTTTCGCCGCCGTGAAGTCCGGCGTCGCGACCACCGTCATCACGACGGACGGAACATACGCGCGAATCTCCCGCGTGAAGGCCAGGACGGCCGGATAGGCGGCCAGTCCGAACTTCGGATGGCAAAGCGCCACATACTCCTCCGCCGTCGCCGCATTGAGACTGACGGACACCGCGTCAACCCGCCCGCCGAACCGCGCCGCCGTCGGACGCCCGGCAATGAGATCCGCCAGGCCGTTCGTATTGACTCGGACCAGCAGGCCCGGATGCGCCGCCTTGACGCGGGAGGCGACCACCAGCAGCTCGTCCAGCCGCTCGGTCGGCTCGCCGTAGCCGCAAAACACCAGTTCGTCGCGACGTTCGACGCCGGCGGCCTCGATGGCCGCCACGGTCTCGTCGACCGTCGGCTCGCCTCGTTCCAGCCAGAGGGAGGCGGAACCGTAGGCGCCCTGGCCGTTCTTCCGGATGCAGAACTCGCACGAACACGGACACCGGTTCGTCAGGTTGACGTAGAGTCCGTTCCCCACCTCGTAGACAATGGTCATGACGGGCGCATATTATATCATGCCGGCCGTTCCCGCCGACTCACCGCTCCCCGGCGCGATAGCGCAGCGGCGTGCCGCCGGTTCTGGCCTGCTCGTAGGCCTTGGTGCGCGGATCGTAGTAGGAGATGACCAGTTCGGGCGTCTTCGCCGCCCCGTCGGCCACGAAATACCGCCGGTATTCGATCTCCCGGACCCGACCCTCGCGGTCCTGCTGGCGCGACCACTCGAAGGCCACGTCCTTCGGCTGGAATTCGGCGGGCACATAGCCGTTCGGGAACAGCCGGTAGGTGATCGTCACGACGTCGTTCGTCTCCACCCGCAGGATGTCGCAGGTTTCGTGAACCCGCAGGCCTTCCGAGACGATGCCGCTGAAATCGTCCGGCTGCCCGGCGTCCGGCAGCGGCTTTACCGCCAGCAGCAGCGAATCGGTATCGCAGCGGAACGAATTGGAGAACGTGAAGCTGAACGCCCCGTCCTGGCGGTTCTCGCGGCCGCTCACCATGCCTTCGATCGAGAAGGCTATCCGCCCCCTGTACGGCACGTCGTACCGCGCCGGCACCGCCAGGCGTTTGACGACATTGCTGGGATTGGACGGTTCGCCGTCCGTCAGGTTCGACGCCTGCCCCGTGAAGACAAGGCCGAAGCTCTCCGACGGCGTCAGGCGAATCTGCCCGACGGAAGCCGTCTTCGGATATTCGAGCGACAGAATGAACTCGAACGGTTCGCCGACCTGCAGTTCGCGCCGGTCGGTCGCCAGCTTCGCCGCGATGCGAACCGGCTCGCGGACGTGCCGCTCCCCGAAGCCGAGGCCGCCGCCGCCGAAGGCCTGCTGCAGCTGCCGGTGCATGCGGTTCATCTGCTCCTCCATCTGCTGGAAAATCCCCTGGGCCGCCGCCGGGCAGCAGCAGCCGACGGCGATCGTCACGCAGGCCACGGCCCGGATGCCGCGTCCGACCAGCCAAAACAGGGCCGCCAGCACGGCGACGACGCCGCCCGCGATGCCGGCGCGGCCCGGCCAGCCGTAGCGCAGGACCGGACGGAACACCTGCCGCCAGACCGGCAGTTCCACCGCCTCGTTCTCGTACCGAAGCGCCAGCGCGGCCACAATGCCCTGTTCGATTTCGGGCGTCTGCCCGATCCGCCATTCCAGCTGCCGGTAAAGCTTCAGGGCGCGCGCCCAGTTGCCCGCGCGAATCGCGCACGTCGCCTCGTTCATCCGCGCCTCCGGAAAGTCAAACGGCAGGAAGGCGTCGGCCGTCGGATGCGCCAGCGCCTTCCGCCAGCGGAACCGGTCGTCCTCCGTGGCGAAGACGGATGCGTCCGCCACGTCGCGCCGGAGCGCGGGCGGCTGCGGCATCGCATCCGGCGCTTCGCCCAGCTCCTCGACCGCGACCTGGGCGCCGGCCTTCGCATGCACGGGGATGGCGTTGGAGCGCACCCGGCGGGGCGATCCGTCCGGTCCGTCGTACGTGAAGTCCAGCGCCGGAAACCAGATGAGCCCTTCGCGCATCGGGCGGACGCGGTACGTGAGCCGCCGCGCGTCGCGGAAGGTGTCCGTCTTCGCGCTCACGTCGTCAACCTTCCAGTCCTTGCGATCGACCGCCCTGGCCAACGCCGGCGGATGGAGGTCCTTGAACTCGGCCTCGCCGATGAAATCGACGGTCAGGACCATCGGATCGCCGACCTTCACGTTGTTCGCGTCGAAGAACGCCCGCGTGCGCAGTTCGCTCCCCGTCACTCCGACAAGATGAATCGCCGCCAAGCACAGCCACTGGACCGCCATGTCTCCTCCGCCTTCCCCTACTCCGGGCGAACCGTGAACCGCACCGGGACGCCGACCGACCTGTACTTCTCGATGAACGCCGCCGGCAGCCCCGGCACCGAACCGACGCGCGAAGCGGCCGACTTGATCGACTGGTCGGCGCGCGCGTCGCCGGAACTCGACTCCAGCCGGAAGTTGACGACGCGCCCCCCGTTGCCGAACCACACGCGGATGGTCATCGGCTTGAGCGTGTCCGTCCACGGCGGCTTGTCCCACTTCGCCTCGAACGCCAGCTTGATGAGCGAATAGCCGAGCTGCAGGTCGCTCGTCGCGAGCTGTTCGGTCGTGCCCGGCTTGTAGCCCATCATGAGCAGCCGGCGGATCTCGGCGTCGGACAGCGTCTTCTTCGCCGTCCTGCCGTTGCCGCTCGGAGCGCTGCGCACCTCGATCGCCACCGACTTGTTGACCGCCTTCGCGGACTCCCGCATTTTCCGAAGACGCTCTTCGCGCAACTCCTTCGCCGTCTTCTTCGGCGGCTCGGGCGCTTTCTCCTTCTCGGGCTTCGTCGCCTGCTGCTGCTCGACCTTGGCGACGACGTTGGTGACGATCCGCTCCAGCTCCTTGGGCTTTTCCGGCGCTTTGGGCTTCGGCTTCGGCGCTGGCTTCGGCGGCGGTGGCGGCTCCGGCTCCCGCAGGGGCGGCGGCTCGTTCTCTTCGCCGTCGAGATTCTCGTTCACGACGACGGTCAGGTCGATCGGAATGATCTCCTCCTTCGGCACGAACAGCCCGTGCAGAACGGCGTACAGCCAGAACAGGACGAAGCAGCCGACATGCAGGGCGAGGGCTATCGACAGGTTGCGCGTGCCGAGCACTTCCGGCCTTTTGGCGTTTCCGTAGCCTGTCCGCCAGATCTCCATCAGTTCTCTTTCGACACGAGCCCCAGATGCCTGACGTTGGCGTCCCGCGCGATCTTCACGAGCTCGTAGACGTCGCCATAGCTCGCGCCGACATCCCCGCGGATCAGCACGTTGATTTCGGGATCGGCGGACACCGCCTGCTCCAGCGACGCCTTGAGGTCGTCGTGCGTGGTCGGCCGGTCGCCGAGAAAGAGCTTGCCGAACTTGTCGATCGTGACGGACAGCGGACGCTTCTTGTCCTCCTGCGCCTTGTCGGTCTTGCCGGTCGGCAGCACGATGTGCACGCTCTGTTCGAGCGTCGGCAGCGTCACGATGAACACCACGAGCAGCAGGAAGGTGAGGTCGATCAGCGAGTTCATGTCGATGCTCGCCTTCGCCCGCTCGCGCCGTGCGCGGCTTCTCGACCGCATCGACATCTTACGCGCCCCTTCCCTGGAACTCGCACGCGATGCGGCCCATCAGCTCGTCCCCGAAGCCCTCCATGTCCGCCGTGATGTTGCGGATCGAGGCCTGCATGCGCGTGAAGGCGATGGTGCCGGGAATGGCGATCAGCAGGCCCACGACCGTCGTCACCAGCGCGGCGGAGATGGACGGCGCGATCGTCGCCAGGTTCGCGCTGCCGGCCGTGCCCATTTCGGCGAAGGCGTCGAGCACGCCCCAGACCGTGCCGAGCAGGCCGAGCATCGGCGAGACGGCGACGACCGTGGCGATCACGCCCATGCCGTGTTCGATGCGAATCTCCTCCTCGTCGAGGACGTGTTCGCAGGTGCCGCGGACCAGTTCGATCTCGCGTGCGGTCAGGGCCGCCTCGGACGCGCCGGGCTGGCGGCCGACGAGCAGGGAGCGGACGTCCGGCGTCAGCAGCTTCAGCAGCCGTTCGCACGTCTCCTTGTAGATGCCCTCCAGGCCGCTGACGGCGGTCGGGCGGCGCTGCAGGTAATACTCGAGCACGTCGCGGCACGTCGAGAAATCGCGGAGGAACCGCCGCGTCGACATGCCGACGAAGCCGAGTTCCTTCGCCTTGCCGATGATGGCCGCGACCATGATCACGGAACCGACGATTTGCGTGACGACAATGCCCTGGCCCATCAGGTTGGAGCCGAGGAAACCGTTGATGAGAGAATCGGCGAACAGCATGGCGGAGTGGTTGACTGGTGTGGAGGTTGGAAAGTTGGCTATCGGTTCTGCACGGCGGAGGTGACCTGGCCTTCGGGGGGAAGGTCCGCCCGGGACTTCCCGCAGGCGGCAAGCACCTTGTCCGTGGTCTGGAAATGGGTCTTGCAGTGGTTCATGAGCCAGACGGGACCGTGCTTGCGGACCATCGCCTCGGCAAGCGCCCGGATGCGCGGGTCGCTGGAGCCGATCGGCATGACGTCCAGCGGATTCCGGGCGCCCGGTTCGATCTCGTTCGCGATGCCGCACAGCGCCCGCAGGAACTCCTCGCGCGCCAGCACCGACGCGGCGGCGACGGCGAGCGAATACGCCTCGGCCTTGTGCCGCTGTTCAAGCGTCACCCGCTTGCCGCGCTCCTTCAACGCGCGCGCGAGCACGGCCTGCGACCGGGCCTTGTCTTCGAGGACATGGCCCCGCTCGTCCTTCTGCGGCGTTCCCGACGCATCGGTCAGCGGCACGCGCGCGAACTGGTCCACCACGATGCGCGGACACGCCGGCTGCCGGGTCAGCAGCTCTTCGATGCACGTGCCGTGCGCCCACGCCAGCATGCGGTTGATGTTCCGGAACTTCGCGTAGCAGCGGTTGTAGGCGGCCGGCCCGAACTTCACCACGGCAAAGCGCTCGGGGCCGAGCAGGGCGCGGATCTGCTGCCCCATCCGCAGCAGCACGGCGTTGTTCGAGATCAGCTTGCAGTCGCGCACGCCGCCGCGATCGACGTGCTTCACGTCGCGCGAATCGAACCACTCGACCTGCAGGCCGCGAAGCTGCGCGGCCGACGCCTCGTCCACATAGCAGCAGGCGACCACGAGCGGGCCGAAGTAGTCGCCCTTGCCCGACTCGTCGCTGCCGCCGTGCGGCAGCGGTGCCGTCTCGCCCGCAGGGCCGCCCGCACCGGACGCCGCCGCGACCGGGACGCCCCCGCCCATCGTCACCGGCAGTACGCCGTGGGGCTGAAGCACGAACTCGACGAAATCCCACGCCTTCGCGCCCTGCACGCAAAGCTTGCGCCGGCCGTTCCTTTCCTTGCGGTAAAGCGTCGCGTTGAAATGGTCGCCCTCGATCGACCACAGCGAATACGGCACCTCGCGCCGGCGATAGTTGCCACCCGCCATGATGCCCAGCAGGAGCTCCTGCTGGTCGTTGGTGAGCTCGTAGGCATACGAGGTCGGCCTGGGTGCGTCCGCCCCGGTCATTTCGCGCTGAAGCGGAATTCCGTCGTGGAACGGTAGGTCTCGCCGGCCCTGACGATCGTCGTCGGCCATTTCGGCTTGTTCGGGGAGTCCGGCGCATGCTGCGTCTCCAGCGCGATGCCGCAGCGGAAGGAGAGATGCTCGCCGCCCTTCGCCGTCTGGTTGTAGTCGCACCAGTTCGCCGTATAGACCTGCAGGCAGGGTTCGGACGTCCACACCGCGACCCGGCGGCCGTTGAGCGGACACCAAAGCTCGCCGGCGCAGACAAGGCCGCGCGGCCTCCTGCCCTTCGCCATCTCGCCCTTGTCCAGCACCCAGTTGTGGTCGTAGCCGCGGCCGATCTCCAGATCCCGGTTCGCGGCGTTGATCATCTCGCCGATGCGCATGCCCTTCGTGAAGTCGAAGGGCGTGCCCTTGACGGGCACGACCTTGCCGGTCGGAATCTGCCCCTTGTCCGTCGGCGTGAACTTCGAGGCGGCAATCTTGAGGACGTGGTCTTCGATCGTGCCGCCGGCCTCGCCCTTGAAGTTGAAGTAGACGTGCTGCGTCATGTTGATCGGCGTGTCCTGGTCGGGGACGGCCTCGTAGTCGACGCGCCACACGTTGTCCTTCGTCAGCGTATACGTCACCTTCACCTCGACCCGGCCAGGGAAGCCCTCGTCGCCGTCCGGCGACACATGGGTGAAGACGACGCCGACGTCCGTCCCGTCGACAAACGGCTGCGCACCCCAGACGTAGGCGTTCCAGCCGCGCGCGCCGCCATGCAGGTTGCAGCCGACGCCGCCCGGCGCGTTGTTGAGCGCGGGCAGACGGATCGTCTTGCCGTTCAGCTTGAAGACGCCCTTCGCGATGCGGTTGCCGTAACGGCCGATGATGCAGCCCCAGTACGCGTCGCCGTTGTCCCACCCCGCCGGGGAGTCGAAGCCGACGACGACGTCCTTCAGCTTGCCGGCGCGGTCCGGCGTCAGGAGCCGGATCACCTTTCCGCCGTAGTCGCTCACCTCCATCACGACGCCGCCGGCGCCGTTCAGCGTGAACTTCTTCGCTTTCTCACCATATTTCGTCACGCCAAAGGCGGACACCTTGAAGGAGGGCTTTTTCATGTCGCATAGTATACCATATTCGACAAGGCGAGTAGCCGAGTCGTCCTTGGCGGAGTCCGCCCGCTTTTCCTCCGGCCCGAACCCGGGGCAGCCGCCCCCGGCGCATCGTCAGCCACCCGCCTCGGACGTCGTCAGCCGCTCCAGCTCCGTCGCCGCCTCCTCCCAGTCGGCCGTGTAGCGGTCGATCTCGAACTGCAGCGTCCGCACCTTGCGGTTGACTGCCGCGAAATCCGTCGTCGGCGTCGGATTGAACAGCTCCGCGCTCGCCGCGTCCAGCGCCTGCTGCAGCTCGTCCAGCTTCTTCTCCGCCGTCTCCACGCGCTGCTTCAGCGCCTTCATCCGGGGCGCATTCTTCGCCCGCTCCGCCGCCCGCAGCTGACGCAGTTCCCGGGAAGTGAGCTTCGGCGAAGCAGGCTGCGCCGCCGGGTCTTTGGCCAGCGGGTCCCGGGCGGCTCCCGCCCCCTGTCGCTCGCGTCGCTCCGGTCCCTCCCGCCCTTCGCCCTTCCGCTCCCGCTCGGCCTTCTTCTCGCAATAGTAGTCGTAGCCGCCGGCATAGCGGCAAAGGCCGTCGCGCGTGATCTCGAGGACCGAGGTCGCGACGGCCCGCACGAAGTCGATGTCATGCGAGACGAGCAGGATCGTGCCGGCGTACTTCCGCAGGGCGTCCTGCAGCAGGCGGCGGCCGTCAAGGTCGAGATGCGTCGTCGGCTCGTCCAGGAGGAGGAAGTTCGGCGCGGTCAGAAACAGGCGCAGAAACGCCAGGCGAATCTTCTCGCCGCCCGACAGGACGCCGGCCGGCTTCTCGACGTCGTTCTCGTCGAAGCCGAACGCGCCAAGCTGGTTGCGGAAGACCTTCTCCGGTCCGCCGCCGTGCGCGTCCCAGGCGTTCTTGGCGTTGCGGTAGACCGTCACGTCCGGCGGGATCGTCTCCGCGAACTCCTGCGACAGGTAGCCGGGGACGACGTTGTGTCCGAGGACCGCCTTGCCTTCGGTCGGCTGCCGCGTACCCGCGAGAATGCGCATCAGCGTCGTCTTGCCGAGGCCGTTGTAGCCGATCAGCGCGACCTTGTCGCCGCGCGCGATGCTGAACTCGATGCCCCGGAAGACGAAATTCCACTCTTCCTCCCCGTCGGGCTTCGCCTGCTTGCCGTAGGCGAAGCCGAGATTCTCGCAGCGGAACATCTCGACGCCGCTCGGCGGCGGCTCGGCCAGGCGGAGCCGCCCGGAATTCGTGTAGCGCCGGGGCAGGACGATGCGCTCCTCATCGATCTTGTCGATGAGCTTCTGCCGCGACTGGGCCTGCGCGGCCTTCGACGCCTGAGCGCGGAAACGGTCGACGAAACGCTGCAGCTGCTCGCGATGGCGGTCCTGGTTCTCCTTCGCCGCCTTCAGATGCTCGTAGCGGACCTCGCGTTCGGCGAGATACCAGTCGAGGCCGCCCTCGTAGCGCGTCGCCGTGCCCGCATCGACCTCGACGATGACGCTCGTCAGGGTGCGCAGGAGGAAGCGGTCGTGCGAGATGAGCATCAGCGTGCCGTCGTACGCCTTCAGGAACTTCTGCAGCCACTCGACGGCCGGCAGGTCGAGGTAGTTCGACGGCTCGTCGAGGAGCAGGAGATCGGGCCGGGAGGCGAGTACGCGCGACAGTTCCGCGCGCATGCGCCAGCCGCCGGAGAAGGACTTGAACGGCCGCTGGAACTCGTCAACGGTGAAGCCGAGCCCGCCCAGGGCGATCTTGACGCGCGTCTCGATGTCGTAGCCGCCCAGATGCTCGAACTTGGTCTGGAGTTCGCCAAGCTCCTTGAGGAGCGCCTCGGAATCCCGGGCGTCCGCCGCATCCCGGGTGGTGTCGTACAGCAGCTCCTCCAGTTCGCGGATGCGGCATTCCAGTTCGGAAAGCCCCGGAATGCCGCGCAGCGAATATTCGAGCAGCGTTTCGTCGGGCGTGTCGGGTTCGGGATTCTGCCGCGTCCAGCCGATTCGCGGATTCGCCTCGACGACCAGTTCGCCCGCATCCGTCGACATCTCGCCAAGAATGATCTTGAAGAGCGTCGACTTGCCGCTGCCGTTCGGGCCGACCACGCCGACGCGGTCGCCCTTGTTGACGCGGAAGGTGACGTCCGTCAGGACGTCCTGATGCCCGTAGTGAACCGATACGCCCCGGAAGTCCAGCATGGCTGCGTCCCGTACCCGCGAACTCGCGTCACAGGTTCTCCCACTTGAGCCGGAGCGACGCCGCGTTGATGCGGATGCGCGTGCCGCAGGACTGCGGCACGACGCCGCCGCGGATCAGCGTGTCCAGCACTCTGCGCAACTTGAGGAGAACGGCCTTCTGCGCGTTCAGCTCGTCGTCGGACATCCGGTCGAGAACCGCATGGTATTCCTTGGCCAGCTTCTGCCAGTCCGCCGCGTACTTGCCCTCCTTGGCGTAGGAGATGACCTCGGCCAGCGCCAGCATGTTCTCCGCCGTCGGCGCGAGCGGCTGCGGCAGCTTCGCATAGAGCGCCGCCGCCGTCTCGCGGCGCCGGGCCATCACCGCATCCTCGTTCGCCGTAAGCACGCTGTGCGTCAGGTTGTCCCAGCGCGAGGGCAGCGGACGGTACCAGATGTTCCGGAAGTGCACCGTGCAACCGTGGTCCTGAAGCGCAAGCGGCCCCTGCTTGGCGTGCGGCGCCAGCGGACGGCGGCGGCAGTGCGTCGTCAGCCCCTCCATCTCCCAGTGATCCTGCACGAGGACGCCGTTGAAGAAGACGGTCACGCTGCCGGGATGGACGAGCTTCGCGCCCTCCCAGACCGGCTGGTGGAAGACGATGTCGTAC
This sequence comes from Kiritimatiellia bacterium, assembly GCA_051884805.1. Lineage (GTDB taxonomy): Bacteria > Verrucomicrobiota > Kiritimatiellia > RFP12 > UBA1067 > UBA1067. Next base: position 13,959 of record JBJEWA010000002.1, read on the forward strand.
GTCTGCCATTCACCCGGCTTGCGCTGGGGATTGACCATCGGCGGATTCTCCGCATAGACCGAGCCGGCCTGCCCGTCGGCGTAGTTGTCGATGAAGCCGGGCTTGCCTTCCAGGTCGCGGCTCGTATAGTACGACTCCAGGACCTGAATCTCATAGCCCGTTCTCGAACCCATCAGGAACACGCCCGAGTTGCCGCGCATCTGCGGGCCGCTCCCGCCGTCGGAGACGTCCGCTTCGTGCCGATACTCGATGTGGAGCTGGCAGTCGCCGAACTCGGCGCGGGTGCGGATTTCGCCGCCGTTCTTCCATCCCGGAACGCAATAGAAGTCGCCTTCCGTGCCGAGTTTCCACTGGGACGGATTGCCGTCCTTGTCGCACCAGTTCTGCGCGAACGACTCTTTGGTGCCGTCGAAGAGGACAATCGCATCGGAGGGCGCCCCCGTCTTGACGTATGCCGCCGGCTCGACTTTCGCCGGCTTCGGCCGGTTCCAGTCGTGCACCGCCCAGGCGTGCTTCGCATCCGGCAAGTCCCCGTAGACGCCGGCCAGCGCCGAACCGGCGGCCAGCAGAACCGAACCCATAACAACTCCTTGCTTCATTTCCGTTCTCCTTTTGTCTTCGATGATTGACAGTCCCCTTCGCGCCTGTGCGCGTACTTGCCGCAACGCGGCCGGCCGGCGCTTGATGCGACATTATACCAAAAGGTCATTCCGGGGTATCCCCCAGGATGGATTGTCTGTCAACTCCCGGCTACGGCAACTCCACCGTCACCTTGAAGAAGCGGTATTCGGACCTGTCGCCGTCCCCAACCTCGATCCAATTGCCGTCCAGAAGCGTTTTCCTGCCGAAGGTCCTGTAGACACGCGTCGCGCTCAGCTCCGGCGTATCGGGCTCCCAGGTGACGACTGGCTCGCCATCGACCAGCTCGATCTTCGCCGTGAACACCGAATTTTCGTTTGTCGGATCGGTGCCGGCCACAAAGTCCTGCCACATATAATAGGCGGAACCGTCAGGCCACACCTTGCCGACCCCATTTGCCCCCGGTGATTGCGCACTGGCCATCGCCTCGTAGTCGTTGCCGAACGTCGCCAGCACCTCTGGATAGGAATCAAGCCAGGCGTACTCCACCGGAACGGGTGTCGTCTCGGTCGCTTCTCCGCCGTCGGACGAATCGGGCATGCCCGCAAAGCGGCTCAGCAGGACGTCCTCGTTCAGGCACTGCGCGGTCGTTTCACCGTAACCGGTGGCGATCGTCCGGGCATAACGCCAGAGTTCATAGAAGTTGAGGCGGCCGTCCCCATCGTAATCGGCGCCACCCGACGCCCAACCGTCCAGCATCGCAACGGTAAACACCCCTCCCAGAGCGCTGTCATACGAGAACTCGTCGTAGTCCGCCGCCGCGATCCAGCCGATGTCATCGGCCGTGACGCCCGACTTCGCGCCCTTGGCGGACTTGCTCGCGGCCATGATTTCGCGAACGCGCGTGGCGAACGAGCTGCCCGAACAAGCCGCCGCGCCCACGCTCTTGAACATCCCGGCGGAATGGCAGGTGTCCAGCACGACGACCACCTTGACGCCGGCGGCGAACTGCAGCAGATCCTCCGCCATCTCGTAATCCTCATACGTCTCGTCATGCAGGCAGAGATAGGCGTCCCGCGTGTATTCGCCGTCCGCAACGTGGTTCCCGCCGTGGCTGGACTGGTAGTAGAGCACCGTATCGCCGGCAACGGCCCGGGCGGCCAGCGCCGCCAGCCGCCCGCGCACGGCGACCTTGGTCGCGGACGCATCCAGCAGGGCAACCGTATTGGTCGCGTGCCAATACCCCTTGGTGACACACCTCGTCTGCATGTTCGTCGCGTCGAGATTGCACCCGGAAAGGCTCGAGACGTAGGTGTATTCGTTCACACCCACAAAGACGCCGTAGCACGTTCCCGCCATCTGCGCAGCGAAATCGGCGTCGGCATCGTGTTCCGGGGTCGTCAATTCGTATTCGTAGCAACCGATATCTACCGTGAAGTGCTGGACGCGCGCGTTCCCATCGAGGTCAAGGTCGTCCATGACGTAGTCGTTGCTGCCGGCGTCAAGGCAGGGCGAGCCGGCAGACAGCCGATAGTCGCCGTTCTCCGCGTCGGCAAATCCGGGGTCGTCGCCGACCAGGCTGTTGTAGCGCCCCCACACCGAGTCGGCGTCCTCTCCGGACACGTCGGCCCTCTCATCTTCGGCAACGAGCGAATTGCCGAACACGATTGTGTTGTACAGCTTTGTAGAATAGACACCCCCGCCGTACGCGCGATCCGTGCCATACACCATGTTGCCGACCACGGTGCAGTTGTACAGCGAACTATAGATGGCGCCTCCGCCAAGTCCATAATCCGCGTCAACGACATTATCGGCCACGAGACAGTTGATCAGACTGCAGTGGGATGCGCCACCGCCAGATCCGGATCCCCCCTGCGGACTGACCGTGTTTTGGGAAATCATACAGCGCCTCGCTGTAGAGTTGTAAAGGCCACCTCCCGAATATTTTGCCGTATTGCCGACAATAAGGCAATCCTCGAGCACCCCGCCATACGCACCGCCGCCATAAGTTGAATATCCGTTCGTGAGCGTGAAGCCGACCAGCGTTGAACTGCGCGATGTCATCCAGCTCATGGAAACGCACAGAGCCGTCCCGCCACCGTCAATGACAGTCGCTTCCTTCCCGTCCACACTCTCGATTCTGAGACTCATCGCGTCGCCGACTACAATAGGCTCGTACGTTCCCGCCTTCACATAGATCGTCTCGCCGCGCACGGCCTCGTCGATGGCGGACTGGATCGACACCTTGGCGGTCGCCCACGAAAGGCCGTCATTGGCATCATCGCCAAGTTCCGCGTCCACATGGAACGTGAAGTTGGAGAAGGTCGCCGTAACCGTGCCGTCCGCCGTCACATTCGGCCAGGTCAAGACATCGCTTGCCGTGGCCAAGACGCCGTTGGTCGCGAAACCGAGGAACGGACGCGTGGAATCGCTTACCTCGAACGTGGCAGTTTCGCCCTCGGAAAGAACGGCTGTCATGGGCGACACGGAACCGTGTCCCTCGACGCGCACCGAGATGACGTGTCCCGCGACAGGATCGCCGAGATTCACGCCCATCGTCTGCACCCCTTCCACAATACAGGACGAGCCGACGCGCAAACGCAAATCGCCGTTCATCGCATCGACCAGCCGGGGATCACCGTCAATGACCCCGGCGCTCTCACCATCAACCGGCATCGGCCACGTGCAAGAATGCGCGAACTGCACGGAATCATATTCGACCGCATTGCCGTCTTCATCGCAATCCCACCATGTCTCGGTATCGTAGTTGGCGGTCTCGCCATCGGACGTGACATTGCCCCATACGATGCTGTCAAAGACGTCGGAATAAGAGACGGCGCCATAATCGCCGACGACGTTTCCGGCCACCGTGCACCGCGTCAGCTCGCTCATGTAGATGGGCGAATCGTCGCACGTGTTGCCGGTTACGGCACAGTCGAAGAGCCGGCAGCCGTAGGTTTCAGACGGATAGACGCCCGTCTCATCGCCTGTCAGAATGCAATCCTTGAGCGTGACGCCAGACACATAGCACCCCTGCATCGTAAACCCGGTCAGTGACGACTGCACAACCGTCTGAGCATGACCCCATTCCTCTCCCCCAGCTCCTCTAATATCACCCCTCAGGAACGTATGTTGCGCCCCGCCCGTTGCAATAACGGAGAGGAGACGGCCTGAATTAAATTCAATATATTCATCGTAGATGCCGGGCGCCACATAGATTGTATCGCCGTCCTCCGCCTGCTGCATTGCCTCGCTGATGGAGCAGAGGGCGGACACGGCGGACGAACCGTCACCAGCCCCCTCTTCTGCGGCAGCATCGACAAACCAATCTCTCACGACGCGGAACGACCACTGGTGCCGCACCTTGTCCGTCCAGAGTCCATCCGAAACCACGCACTCGAGCGTATGCGCGCCGGCATCTTCAAGCGTCGCGACAAAGATGAATTGTGCGCCTTCGCAATCGGCCACTGTCCCATCGAGATACCAGTCGTACCACAACGGCTCGCCTTCGGGATCGTGCGCCGTTACCGCGAAGGTCGCCGAACCGCCCACCTTCACATAAACGTTGGTCGTCGGCAAAGCCCCGTCAATCACCGGCCGGTGATTCGGATTCTCGGCGACGACCAGCGAGAACTCCCGCTCGGCCGTCGTGCCGGCGGCGTCAGTTACCGTGATGACGAAGGTATTTGTCCCAGTCTCGGTCGGCACGCCGGTCAGCTGGCCGTCCTCTGACAGGGAGAGACCGTTGGGCATCTCTCTCGCGCGAAGGAATATGCCGCCTGCATGGTCGCGCGAACAGTACGTGTCGTCGATGAAAATAAAGTTCTCCCCGTCGCCCGCAGAGACGCCGACAAATCCGCCGTCGGAATTCCCGCCGCCATACGAGAGTTTAACGTCTCCGTTCGGATAGAGCGTTGCCGATGCGGCAACCGCACTGCCGCCGTTAAGATAGGCGCCTCCCCAGCGAATCACCACCGATTCGGCAGTGGCCGACACGTAAACGTCACCGTCGGATGTCGTGAGGTCGTTCCACAACGCCGCGATCATCACGTGATTCGTGAAATGCTCAAGGCTGTACGAATAATCACTGAAATCTCCGTCAAACGCTATCGTGCCGTTGCTGTTGACGTAGGCGGTCCGGTACCTATTCCCGTAGAACAGGAAATCAAACGGCAGTTCAAGCTCCCAGCAGTCGTCATCGGCATTCCATCCCTGCGCCGTACCGGTTTCGGCAAACGTCGAGGTTGTATTCGTCGTCACGTAATATCCGGCGCTGGGAGAGCTCCACGAATACGGCGCGACACCGCCCGTCGCCTCCAGCCGGGCCGAATACGCCGCCATCTCCATCGCCTCGGGAAGCTCCGATGTCGTGATGGACAGCGAAACCGGCCAGGCGTTCTCGACACCCTCGCTCCGCGCGCCCATGCCCAGCGTGTTGAACGCCTGCACCCAATAGTAGTAAGTCGTTCCGTCTATAGCCGTTTCGTCGGTATAGGCGTTCGTGTCCGACACGCCAATATACTTGGCGGACGAAGCCGCGCGGCGCGTAGAGCGATAGACCATGAAGCCTTCGGCATCTGGCATCGCATCCCAGGCAAGGACACCGCGCACAGCAACCAGCCCCGTCACCTGTCCGGGCGGCGCGACGTATTCCGCGCCCTCGTAGCACCCCATGTCAACTCCCGGGCCTTGAATGCGGTCGTCCCAGTCGAGATCCATGTCACCCTGCACATACCAGTCGTACCCCGCGTCCAAACACGGCGAACCCACCTTCAAATGGAAGTCGCCCGCATCGGCATCCACAAACTGCGGATCGTTCGTAATCGTGCCGCCGTAGCGGCAGTCGGCAGTGGCGTCGGTGCAGCAATAGTAGAGGGCGTCGCGCCAGGCATTTATGCCGTGCACTTTAGGTGCATGCGCCTCGTTGCCCCAGACTATCGAGTTAAATGACGAGCACCCGTATGTTCCTCCGCCATGCGCCTGCGCCTGCGCCTCAGCGCAATTTCTCGCCACGGTACAGTTGCGCAGCTTCGAGTAGCAAGTGCCGCCGCCGAATGCGCATGGATATCCATATGCATATGCGTATCCATTCGTCGTCGACACGGAACGATTGAAGGCCACGAGACAGTTTTGCAGCGTGCCGTAGAAAGCGCCGCCGCCGTAGACATAACCCGGGCCTTGCACGACGCAGTTTGATATTATGCAGCACTCGAGACTTCCTCCGCACGACCCTCCGCCAAAATCGGAAGCGAAGCCATTCAGCAGGGTGAACCCGGCGAGTTCTGTGCTCACATACCCTACGTATTCGCCGTCATAGCCGTGTTCGATCGCCTTGCCCAGCGTGGCGCAGCGATTCGTGCCGCCGCCGTCGATGAACGTCACTTCCGCGCCGTTAATGCTCTCGATGCGGATGCGTTTGTCGTCCGTGGCGATCGGCCCGTAGGTTCCGGCCTCCACATAGATCGTCTCGCCGTCCACCGCCGCCTCGATTGCCGCTTGCAGCGTCCGCTTCGCCGCCTCCCAATCGCTGCCGTCATTCGCATCGTCGCCATACTCCCCATCCACGTACCAGTCGAACCGGGCGAATACGGCTACGGCATGAACATCGGCGGTTGTATTGGTAATGGTGTAGACCTGATTCGTAATCTGTTCGCCATTGACATCCCAATACAGGAACGGTCGTACCGTTTCCATGGCCGCGATCGTCGCCGTGCCGCCGACAGCGACGTACTGCGCTGAGTTCGACACCACGCCTGTGCCGTCAGCGGATATACCGACAAGGACGCCTTCGACTTCGCCGCCCTCGTATGCCCCGATGTCGACGGACGTGCCGCTTATGCGTTCCTTGCCGTCGATGTCGAAGCCGTCCGACACGTACGCATTGTTGCCCGCGTCTATGCACGGCGAACCGATTCTCAGGCGTCCGTCTCCGTTCGCGGCGTCGGCTATCATGGGATCAATGTCGCGATTGCCGCTTCCGTCCGGAAGCGGTCGGGTGATGCAGTTGTCGGCGATGCCGCTGAAGTTGGCTATTTCGCCATGGCTGTAGTTCTCCCAGATTATGCTGTTGCGGCACGACATAGACGAGGAGACGGCATCGCCGTTGTCCGTACTGTTGCCGACGATCGTGCAGTTGACGCAGTAGGATGAGATTACTCCGCCGGCGACGGACGCTTGATTGTTCGCCACGAGACAGTTGTCGAGATGGCTGTACGCCGCACCGCCGCCGCGGATTGACTTGTTGCCGACGATGCGGCAACGCTTCAGCCAGCCGGAACGAGCGCCCCCTCCCAGGGAATCCCAGCCATTTGTCAGGGTGAATCCGCACAGAACGGAGTTGGTGTACCAGTTCCCCCAGCCTTCGATGCCAAGCAAGGCGCAGCACGTGTTCCCGCCGCCGTCGATGCGCGTGTCTCTGCATCCGGCGGCGCTTTGGATGAGGAGCGGACGATTCACCGTATAGATCGGGCTGTACGTTCCAGCCGCCGCGATGACGGTTTCTCCGTCTTTGGCCGCGTCGATCGCCGCCTGAAGCGTACGCTTGGCCGTCGCGGCGGAGAAGCCGTCACCCGAGTCGTCCGGACGCGATGCGTCGGCGTACAACGTCTTCTGCTCGAATACGGCCTTTACGAGGATGTCGCCGCGAATGTCCTCTATGGTAATCGTATGCGCATCGGTTGCCCATACGCCGTTCGTCATGAAGCAGACGAACGGGCGTTCCCGCTCGACGGCGGTGAAGGTGCGGCTGTCGCCGACCGGCACCACCTCGCCTGGCTCCATGATTCCGCCCCAGCCCTCCGTCTCGATGCCGACGACGCATCCTCCCGCCGCCGCATCCGCCATGCTGAATACGCAGTGTTCGCCATCGACGAATCCCGGATTGGCTACGCTGTCCGCCCTCCCCATCCCGTCCCGGTTGTTCCAGACGAAGGATGCATATTCGGCAGTGTTGTAGATGCCGCCGTACGTATTGCGGGCGGTATTGTTCGCCACCACGGTGTTCCAGATGCCGTTGCCGGAATTTGCCGCCATTGGCGACGAACTGTAGACACCGCCGCCATCGATCGCGACATTGCCGTAGATGAACGAATTGCTGATGACGAAACTTCCGGCTGCACCGGCATCGGCGCAATACGCGCCGCCGCCGTACCTGGCTTCATTACCGCATAGACGGCAATTGAACAGCACGCCGCCATACACTCCGCCGCCAAAGTGCGCCGAATTGTTCGCGATGGAGCAGTTCTCCAGCGTCCCGCAATACGCACCGCCGCCACAATTCCTCGCTAGCGTCACCGCGCTGCCATTCGCATTCCCGTTCCGGAGCGTGAAGCCGCGCAGAACCGTGTTCGTGTGTCCGGCGCTCGTTCCCAACGTCGCGCACCGGTTCGTCCCCACGCCGTCGATGATCGTGTATCGCGGCCCGTTCACCGACTGAATCGTAATCTGCCGATTAGCGCAAGCAAAAGGCGCGTAAACACCGTCGGCAACCACAATCTTGTCGCCATCCGCCGCCTCTTCAATTGCGGCGGAAATCGTGCGCTTTGCACTCGTGGATGTCAATCCGTCGTTTTCGTCGTCGCCATTCGCGGCATCGACAAACACCGTCAATGAACTGTCGCCGACATTCTTCACCTCGAAATCTTCGATGCGAATATCCTCAACGCCGTCGATGCCGGACTTCAAGAGGAGATACGAAATCGTGTAGGGACCGCGCCGTCCGCTCGCATTCACCTCATCGAGATCGAATGAAAGCGTCAAAGTCTTCTCGCCGACCTCGGAAACCGTTTCGCTCGTCATCGCCGTGGCTACATACCTTCCTTCGCCATCGACAAGCAGTGCGCTTGCCGTGATTGTGTCTGGTCTTGCCACATCAACCGTCACAACTACCGCTGCAGGACTCACCCCATCCGTCTCACGGTATTGCGGCGTCCCTTTTACGGCAAACGGAACTCCGCCAAAGTCTGATGCTTTAAGGTTGATAGGGGCATGGACAGGAACAAATCGTTCCCTTATTCCAACTTCGCCTATGGGTTCAAGAAATACTTCTGAAACATGATAAGGCCCATCTACTGCACTTTCGCGAATAGCACCCCCCACAAACGCAAGAGAAATGTTGTTCTTACCGGGTTTCAAGTTCAACCTATTAAAACACTTCGTTACCGCGACGCCGTTTGTTCCCGTTAATGTCGCCATCAGCTCATATCCTAAATCAGTGGACGCAGTATTGCTGCATTCAAACGAAAACGACAACTTTTCCTTTAGCTGGCTTTGATCGTCAAGGGAATTGCCTATATGCACAAACGATTCCGTATCGATTTCAACAACGCTTCCTGCTGGACGGAATTGCGAATAAGTGAGCGTCTCGATGGCGATGGCATCCCATTTTCCATCCACAACGACATTGTTTGGCGATATCAATTGAATTTCTGCAAGGACGTATGGACTATTCTGCCCTGAACGATAAATGTCTTCTCCCTTAAACTCAAGCATAGCCTCCGAAATTCCATTAGTGCAACCTGTCGTGCAAGCACTGGCGACAAACACCCCATTGCTATTTTCAAGCACACCCTTGAGAGTGAACTCACCCCCGGCATTGATTTCAACAGGAACAGAAATCGTCACATTCCCACCTTCGACCCGAGAAACCATTTTATCGTAGAATATGTATCCTGGTTTCCGTTCGTATTGGGAATGCGCATATATTACACCGGTTCCAATATTGGTTATGCACGAGTCATACAAATCAGGCAAGGTATCGCCAAACGCTTCAATTACAATATATCCCAAACGGAAATCTTCAACATTCTTTGAATAGATGGCCTCGCCAGGGAAAGACAATTCACCTTCCAAAAGATGATTGCCGGCAACTTCACAATGATATTCAGCCCATGCAACTGGTAAATCGTTCGATGTTGAGAGATATCCACGTACTACACATGGAATGTCCCCGTCTGTCATATTTGTAACCGCAATGGCATACTTGATTGCAGAAATCAACCCGTTAGTATTCCACTCTGCCCAGCCCGCTGAACAGTGCGTCAGCGATACGATGCCCCTGGCATCGCTTAAAATGTATTCCGGCATAAAATCCAAGACCCCGCCTGACGCATTGACATTATCAACGTCTTCAGATGTCCGCGACACTCCGATGGACTTGCCCACAGGTCCCAGTGTCTGTAAACTTTGCGTAACATTGCTCGATACCGTATCCCATTGATGAGGCATCAAGTCTTGATGTTCTTGCGCAACCTGAGCTCCGGGAAATGCCCAATCATTAGTTGTGTCACATGTTACCGAGTGCTGGGCAGACTCCTCTTTTCTGGCTAATACTTCATTATCTCCATAACTCAGATATTGGGCCTCCCCATTCATGCTTGCAAGTTCACGCGAATCCGAGTCAAGCTTGTCAAAGCCATTTTCGTCCTCGTAATCATTTGACAGTCCATCTCCATCAGAGTCAATTATAAAACGGTTGTTATTGATTGCATTCGTTAATGCCTCACGATAATCGACATTAATGACATCGACATCTGGGTTTGAACTGGCAATTCTAAGCAGTAGAGCCTTGTCGTACAGCGCCGTTGTTGTTGTAACTCTTTGGTTGGCAATTCGTCTCTTTTCAGCAATAAACCACCCAGGGTGCTTGACAAGATTGTCGAAAAGCTCCTGATGTTTCTTTTCG
>JBJEWA010000003.1:0-5384 GCA_051884805.1 Kiritimatiellia bacterium
TTACTACAATGAAGATTTCCGGGAAGTGGAAGGCGATGGCGCCTACCGGGTGACCCGGGAAGGGCTCTGGCAGGGCGTGCCGCCGCTGCGCCGCGAACTGCTGAACGCCTTCTTCATGTGCGAGATGAACCGCTATTTCGACGGCCGCCATCCCCAGTTCCTCGGAATGGCGGCCCGGCTGCTGGCGGGGGTGGACGCCAACTGGGCGGCGTACGTGCGCGGCGGCGGGGACGCCGCCGAGCTCGCCCGTTCGCTGGAGCTTTACGAGTCCCTGCGCGGCGAGGTGCCGCGTGACGCGCGTTTCCGCGTTCCGTCGGGAATCCGGGAACGGCTGTACGACTGGCTGTATCGCCGGGCGCGCCGGCGGCTGGCGCGCTTCGGCCTTCTGGAGAGATGACATGATCAACGTCGGCATTGTCGGCTGCGGGTTCGTCGGCGGAGCCCTCAGGCAGTGGCTGGAGGAGAACAATCCGGAGTGCCGGGTTCTGGTCAGCGACCCGCCGAAGGGCCTCAACGACGACCTGTCCGCCGCCGACGTCGTCTTTCTCCAGATCCACGTGCGGACGGAAGACGACGGCTCGCAGGACCTCACGCTGATGGAACGGCTGATCCGCGGCCTGCCGGACGTGCCCGTCTTCGTCCGCACCACCATCCTCCCCGGCTCGTCCGCGCGCCTGTCGGCGGCCACCGGCCGCCGCGTGTACTTCATGCCGGAGTTCCTGACCGAACGCACCCACATCGAGGACTTCCGCCGCCAGCCGATGGTCTTCACCGGCGAGGTGGACCTGCTCTCCCGCATCTTCAGGGGCAAGCGCTTCGTGCGCATGTCGTCGCTGGAGGCGGAGATCGCGAAGTACGCGCACAACGTCTTCGGCGCCCTCAAGGTGACCTACTTCAACGCCGTCTGCGACTATTGCCGGCGGATGGGCGCCGACTGGGCGAGCGTCCGTTCCGGCATGCTGCTGTCGGGCTACATCAACGAGACGCATACTGCGGTCCCGGGGCCGGACGGCCGCTTCGGCTACGGCGGGAAGTGCTTCCCGAAGGACGTCAACGCCTTCGCGAAGCTGACGGCGGAGCTGCCGCTGGGCCGCCTGCTGGCTCCGCTGCACGAGCTCAACGTCGGCTTCCGGGGCGAGGAGGAGCGCATTTGACGCCGCTCGTCTCCGTCCTGATGCCGGCCTTCAACCACGCGGCCTATGTCGCCGCCGCCGTGGAGTCGGTCCTCGCGCAGGACTACCCGCGGATCGAGCTGGCCATCGTCGACGACGGTTCTGGCGACGGCACGCCGGAAATCCTGCGGTCGCTGCTGCCGGCGTGCGAGCGCCGATGCGAGCGCGTGACGCTGGAATGCCAGGAGAACCGGGGCACCTGCCGCACCGTCAATCGGCTGCTGGACCTCGCCCGCGGCGAGTTCTGCCTGGTCCTGGCCTCCGACGACCAGCTGCTGCCGGGCGCGCTGACGGCCTTGCTGCGTCCGCTGCTCGCCGACGCCGATGTCGGCGTGGCCGTCGGCGAGAACGAGCTGATGGACGGCGACGGGCGCCGCTGCGGCTGGGACGCCAACCGGCAGGCGGTGTACGGCGAGGCGCAGGGGGCGGTCTTCCCGACCCTGAACGCCTATCTCGAAGCCGGCTCCGGCGTCGACCGGTTCGGCGACGGCTTCGGCGCCTATGCGGCCCTGCTGCGGTCGAATCACGTGGCGAACGGCTGTCTCATCCGCCGTTCGGCGCTCGACCGCTGCGCCCGCCTGACGCCCGAAGCGCCGCTCGAAGACTACTGGCTGCACCTGCAGCTGGCGAAGGTGACGCGCTACCGGTCGGTCCGCGAGCCGACGTTCCGCTATCGCTGGCACGCGGCCAACACCTCCCGGGCGATCGGCCGGATGGCGGCGATGACGCGCCTGACGCTGGAGCACGAGGCGGCGTGTTTTCGCGACACGCTCCCGGCGGCGGACCGGCAGGCGCTGGAGGCGACGCTGGCCCTCTGGCGGCGCCGGCTCCTGGCGCTGGTCCCGGAATCGGCTGCCGGCGTGCGCGAATCGGTCGGGCGCCTCGGCGTGCCGGCGGACGTGGTGCCGGTGCCGGACGGCGCGGCGGCCCTGGAACGGGCGCTGGCCGCGGCCGACTTGCGCGGCTACGGGTTCGTGGCCTATCTGGCGGACGGACGGTTCCTGCCGGATCGCCGCGCATGGCGTCGGCTGGAGCGCGAATTCCGGGCGCCGGGCGTCGAGTGCGTCGCCGGGCGCGTGTCGCTGGTCGCGCGCGCGTCCGCCGTCGCGGCGGCGCGCGCGGCCGGGCTGCCGCTGTCGCGGCTTCGGCGACCCGGCCGGTGGCGCCGGCTGGTCGATTTCATGACGGGGAGGTTCGGATGACGGGTTCGGAAGACCGGCGGTGGGGCGACTTCCGCGTCGTGCGCCTGATCGGGAAGGGCGGCATGAGCGAGGTCTACGAGGTGGAGCACGTCCGCCTCGGCTCGCGGCACGCCCTGAAGCTCTTCGCCTACGAAAAGGACGACCCCGAGGTGCGCCGCCGCTTCGAGACGGAGGGGCGGCTGCTGGCGCGCCTGAGCCACCCGCGAATCGTCCGCGTCACCGACATCGGGACGGAAGCGGAGACGGGGCGTCCCTATTTCGTGATGGACCTGATCCGCGATGAACGCGGCCAGCAGCGCAGCCTCGCCGACGTCGCGCCGGGAACGGCCGACGAGGAGACGGTCGGGCGCTGGTACGACGACCTGCGCGAGGGTCTCGCCTACATCCACGCCAACGGCGTCATCCACCGCGACCTCAAGCTGCAGAACGTGCTGGTCGGGCCGGACGGACACGTCGTCCTGGCCGATTTCGGCATCTCGAAGATCTTCGCGGCCGAGGGCGCCGCCGCCGTCGTCGATACAGTGCAGACAATCGTCAAGGTGCGGGACGGGCGGAGCCTGGTCATGGGTTCGCCGGGATACATGGCGCCGGAACTCGAAATGGGCGTCGCGGCGAGCCGCGAAAGCGACTGGTACGCGCTCGGCGTCATCGTCTACCGGTTGCTGACCGGAACGTGGTGCGATGCGCGGACGGACGTCGTGGGCGCGCTGGACTCCTATGAGGCGGCCTGGTCGCGCATCCTGCCCAAGCTGCTGCACGCCAATCCGCAGGGGCGGGAATGCCTTTCGTTCGCCGCCGAACGCGCCGCCGACCGCGAACGGCTCGCCTGCGCGGCCGAGATCCGGGGAGAGGAGCTCGGCCTGGCCCTGGGCCGGCTGACGGGCCAGCGGCGGATCCTGGCCGCCGTCATCGGCGTGCTCCTGCTCGCGTGCCTCGGCCTGGTCGCGGCCTATGCGTCGGCCGGGGCGTCCCGGCGGGAGGCGGAGGAACTTTGCCGGCAGCAGGAGGCTGCCGTGCGCAAGCTTGTCGATAATCCGCCGAAGGACGACTTCGGGGACATCGAGGGCGTTCGGCTGCACGAGGCGCTTCGCGACCTCGTCCAATAGCCACCGATACCGATACGGACAGGAGGGAGGCGGAGATGAAAACGGTGAAGACCGGCGTCGAGTTCCAGCTGCTGAAGGCCGAACTGTCGGGCCTGCCGGAACGGAAGCTGCTGAAGAGCCGCAATCTCGGCTGTGTCGATCTGATCTGGCCGCGGACGGGCATCGCGAAGAAGTCCGCCGCGCGCGAGATGGTCTTCCGGCGGGGACTGGCCGACTTCTCGGGCGAGGAATGGACGAAGCGCGTGCTGTTCCGCGAGGAGATCGAAGGCCGGTGCGGCCTCGCGGTGACGATCACCGAGCCGGTTTCCGTCCAGCTCGCCCGGCGCTTCATGCGCCTGACGGCCAAGTACGCGCTCAAGATGGGCGCCGACTTCATGGAAAAGGCGATGGTCGGCTACGCCGACATCGCCTCGTCTCCGGTTGACGCCCTGGCGCAGATGCTCGGCGAGAAGGACACGCCGAAGGCCGTCGCCCAGGGCGTGCTCGACCTCGACGGGCTGCCGTCCGGCGGACAGGAGCTGACGGTCGAGGTGCCGCTGAAGCGACCGCTTACGGGCAAGCCGGTCGGCACGCTGACGCTGCTCCTCCGCGCATAGGCGGCCGACTGCCCGGCTGCCGCCGTTCCGACGCCGCCGCGACCATGAACATCGCACTGTTCTTCGAAGGCACCGGACAGGGGGTGCGGGGACGGAAGACGAACGTCTCGCTCGTCTTCGAGGCGTGTGTCCGCGAGGGCCAGGCCCTGCACCTCGAACCCGGCCCCGGCACGCGCGCCGGATATCTCCTCTCGGGCGCCGCTGCCGGCCGCGGCTGGCGCAAGATCTTCGCCTCCGCCTGCGCGTGGTTCGAGCAGGCCTGCGTGCCGCCGACGGGCGAGCAGGGCGAACCGCCGAAGGTGTTCATCTTCGGCTTCTCCCGCGGCGCCCTCCTGGCGCGGCATTTCGCCGCCTGGCTGGACGCGCGGGGCGTCGGCGTCGAGTACCTCGGCCTGTGGGACACGGTGGACGCCATTCCCGATCTCGAAGTCCCGGAGACGTGTCCGCCGAACGTGGGCTTTGCGCGGCATGCCGTCGCCGAGAACGAGGCCCGCCGCTTCTACGCCTACGTGCCGCTGAAAGGCGCCGAAGACCGGAACCAGGTGGAGGAACGGCTCTTCCCCGGAGTGCACAGCGACGTCGGCGGACTGTACGAGGACAATCACGAACTGGCGGATGCCGCCCGCGCCTGGGTGGCGCAGCCGGCGCAGGAACGCGGTCTGCGCTTCGCGGCGGACGCCTTTGCCGTTTCCCCGGTATGCCGCTCCCCGACGGCGGTTCGCCACGACTCGCTGCGCCATTTCTCCAACCTCTTCGGACTCCTGCGGCCCGTGCAGCGGCTGTTCCCGGCGACGCTCCGGCGGGTGTCGGATGACGGCGTGCGGGCCGTCGTCTCGCTCGGCTCCAACATCGAGCCGCGCCGACGCCACCTGAAGCGCGCGCTGGCGGCGCTGGCGCGGCTGCCGCAGACGCGGCTCGTGCGCGCCAGCTCCGTGATCGAGACCGAACCGGTGGACGTTCCGTCCGAATTCGCCGGACAGCGGTTCCTGAACCAGGTGGCGGTCTTTGAGACCGGCCTCTCGGCGGAGGACTTCTCGCGGCGGATGCATGCGGTCGAGGACAGCCTCGGGCGCGTGCGGACGGTCCGGAACGGCCCGCGCACCATCGACCTCGATCTCATCGACTTCGGCGGACAGGTCCGGGAGTCGCCCGGACTGACGCTTCCGCATCCGCGCGCGCACCAGCGCGACTTCGTGCTGCGGCCGATGCGGGAACTCGGCGTATCCCTGCCCCGCCCGTAGCTGGCGCATTTTCTGTCGATTGAAGAAGTAAGTGGGCAGTGGCGGCGGTAGGTCGGTGAAGGCCGCT
>JBJEWA010000004.1:0-23913 GCA_051884805.1 Kiritimatiellia bacterium
AGGTCGTCGAAGTCGTCACCGGGCTGAACAAGCGCAACCGCGCCGGCTATCCCGAAGTCGACCTGTTCCCGACGACGACGCCGATCGAGATCAAGCGGGCGCTGAAGGAGCTGAAGCCCGAGACGCTCGACGACGCGGCGCTGAAGGCGGCCTGGGCGAAGATCGCGCTCGAATGGCGCATGGCGCTGCCGGCGGAGCTGCGCGAGGAGAAGGTCGAGAACTTCGAATGGCGCAACGCCATGTGCCGCACGATCACGCGCGGCCCGAACGACACCGCCGCCGAGGAGCAGGATCTCGTGGCGGGCATCTCGCCCGAGTTCTACCGCCAGATCGAATGGCTCCCCGGCGCCCGCATCGACGACGGCGAGGTCATCTTCGACGTCCTCTACGACGAGGCGGCGCGGACGCAGGATCCCGAGCTGCTGGCGCTTTGCGACAGCCGCGTGAAGAGCTTCCTCTTCAACACGACGCGGCTCTTCGGCCGGGTCGCCTACATCAACATCGGGCGCATCGTTCACTCGCTGGCCCGGACGCCCATCGAGGGCAGCCGCCGCGGCAACGTCTACATCATGCAGTACCGCGAGGAGGGCTCCGCGGAGGCGAAGGTGTCCATGATCCGGCTCCAGAAGTGGGGCATCGCCGAGCATCTGGACGAGGGCAAGCCGCTCTTGCAGTCGATTCTCGAGTCGGACGCCTATTCCGACTACATCCTCGACCGCCGGCTCATGTGCCGCCAGCTCGGCATGAACCTGCCGCGGCGGCTTGGCTACGGCAACTTCACCGAGAAGTACCATGGCTCGAACGAGTACAACGGCGTGGCCGTGCGGACGTCGTATTTCGTGCGCAACTACGTTCCGGGAACGGCGTCGGACAAGGTGCCGCCGGCCAAGTTCCGCAATCCGGCGTTCGCGCAGGCCTTCGCGTTCCTGATGGGCCAGGCGGCCGCCGTCGACCTGATCGTCGGCCGGCGGAACACCGTCACCGACAAGGTGCAGTTCGACTCGCACTACGAAATCGTCCGGACCGACGCCGAGGGCATCCCGAACGAGATCGCCATCACCGACCATGCGGGCAGCTTCGTCGACTACCGGCGCGACTATCTCGACACCGTCGCCGAATACGCGCGCGTCACCACGCGCCGCCGTGCCTTCGTTGCCGAGTACGCGGGCTTCGCCGCAGCGTTCGTCGAGGGCTTCCGGCGGAAGCTGATCGAGACGCAGCAGGCCTACCGCGCCCGTCGGCGGGCCTTCGACGAGCTGTTCTCCGACCGTCCGTACGACACGAACGGCTCCGGCGCCTACCGGTGGGCGAAGGCCCTGCAGCGGCTCGACGCCTGCGATCCGGAGCGCGTCGTCGCCGTCCTGAGAGAAGCGACCGGATGCTGAAGTACGCCGCGAAACGGCTGTGGGAGACGGTTCCCGCCACTTTCGGGATCCTGCTCCTGACCTTCGCGCTGTTCAACGTCGTCGGCGGATCGCCCGCCGAAACCATCCTCGGCAAGAACGCGACGGCGGAGTCCGTCGCCGCGTTCAACCGCAAGTGGGGCTACGACCGGCCGCTGATCCTGGCGAAGGACAGCCAGTTCGTCCGCTTTGTCCGCGACCTGTGCCGGGGCGAACTCGGCTATTCGGTCGAATACCAGGAGCCGGTCGCGGACGTCCTGCGGCGCGGCATCGGGCCGAGCCTTTCGCTGACGGTGCCGATCCTGCTCGGCGGCGTCGCGGTCGCCCTGATGCTGGCGACGGTGGCGGCCGCCTGCCGCGGCGGGTGGGCCGACCGGACGATCCTCTTCGCCTCGGCGGTGCTGACGAGCGTCAACTACGTCGTCTGGGTCCTGGCCGGGCAGTTCTTCCTCGCCTACAAGGCCGGGCTCTTCCCGGTCTGGGGCTATCATGGCGCCAGCTGCCTCGTCCTGCCCGTCCTGATCGGCATCGTCTCCTCCCTCGGCACGGACGTCCGGTATTTTCGGACGGTGATTCTCGACGAGGCCTACAAGCCCTACGTGCTGACCGCGCGGGCCAAGGGGCTGACGCCCGCCGTCGTGATGGTGCGGCACGTCCTCCGGAACGCGCTCATCCCCGTCGTCACCTACGTGTCCATGTCGATTCCCTTCCTCTTCTCCGGGTCGCTGCTGCTGGAGAGTTTCTTCGGCATTCCCGGCCTCGGGTCCGTCGCCATCAACGCGATCCATTCGGCGGACATGGCGGTCGTGCGGGCGATCGTGGTCCTCGGAGCGCTCGCCTACCAGTTCGTGAACCTCGCCACGGACCTGCTCTATGCCGCCCTCGATCCGCGCGTGCGGATGACCCGGTGAACCGCACCCGCCGGCCGCTTTACATTCGCTTGCGGAATCGCTGCCGTCCGGTCGGTCCGATTGCGTTAGTGCCGGAATTAGGTTAAAGTGCGTCGGCAGCCATGCGGTGCGGCCCGAAATGCGATGGTTCTGACGGCGAATAAGCTGCGCTTGGCTGTCGCCGTCGTCACGCGCTGCGCCGGCGGCTGGCGATTGCCTGCACGGGGCGGAATTGGTACAATACGCACAAGCGATGGAAAAGGTAGCTATTGTAGGGGTTGTCGGGCGGACGAACGCGGGCAAGTCGACGCTCGTCAACCAGCTGGTCGGAGAGAAGGTCTCAATCGTCTCGCCGGTTGCGCAGACGACGCGCAACACCGTGCGCGGAATTGTGTCCGACCCGCGCGGGCAGCTCGTCCTGCTCGACACGCCCGGCCTGCACAAGGCCGTCGGCACGCTGGGCACGCTCCTGAACCGCATGGCGCGGCGGAGCGCCGCCGGGACGGACATCACCTGCGTCGTCTTCGACGCGGCCCAGGAACCCCGGCTGGAGGATGTCGGCTGGATGCAGCGCATCGCGCGGGAGCGTCCGGAAAAGGTCGTCTTCGTCCTGAACAAGGCCGACCGCAAGCCGTTCTTCGAGACGATGTTCAAGGACGCCTGGGCCGAGGCGCTGGCCGCCGGTCCGGAGGAGGCGGGCGCCGCCCGTCCGGAGCCGAAGTGGGTCAAATGCATCGCCACGACGCCCGGCGGGGCGAAGTCGGTGATGGACGCGCTGTTCGAATTCGCCGAAGAGGGCGAGAAGCTTTTCGACGACGACATCGTCACGGACTATCCGCGCAAGCTTGCCATCGCCGATTCCGTCCGCGAAAAGTACCTGGCCCGGATGCATCAGGAGATTCCGCACGAGATGGGCATCCTCGTCCGGGAAATTCGCGAGCTCAACCGGGGTTCGGCGAACGAGACCTGGGAAGTGAAGGTCGAGGTGCTGGTGAACCGCGCGTCGCAGAAGCCGATTGTCATCGGCCGCGGCGCGGCGACGGTCAAGTACGCGCGCAAGTGCGCGGAGCGCGAGCTTTCGAGCGTCTTCGGCGTGAAGGTGGCGATGGAGATCCGGGTTCGCGTCGAGCCGAACTGGATGAAGAACGGGCGGCTGCTGGCGGAAATGGGCTATCTGGGGGAACTGGTCTGATGCGGATGCCGCCGGTCACTGCCGTCCTGCTGACCCTGGTCCTTGCGACCGGGGCCAGGGCGGACGCGCCTGCGGCGGCGGACGCGCCCGACGACCTCGGCATCGCCCGGCAGGCGCTGCGCGACGGCCTGTGGGAGGTCGCGCGCGCACACGCGGAGAAGGTCGCGACGGACGAAGCCCGGCTCGTGATTCTGGAGAGCCTGGCCGGCGAGGAGAAGTGGGCGGAGATCGGCGCGGCGCTGGAGCGCTGGCGTGAGGTGCGCGGCGACGGGTTCGACTACTACCGGGCGGTCGTCCGGGGCGATCATGCCGCGGCAATGGCGATACTGGAGCAGGGCGGTTCGCCCGAAGGCCATGTGGCGGCGGCCATGTACGAAGCCGGCAGGCTGGCAAAGGAAGGCAAGCAGCAGGAGGCCGGGCGGATCTGGCGCGAGCTGGCTTCGGCGACCAACGTCAGCCGCCGCGTCTTCGCCCTTGCGAGCATGAATCTCATGGATGCGGCGCTGCTGCGGAAGGCCTATGCGGAAGCGGATTCCGTCGGCATGCTCCGGCGCGTCGGCCTGCGGCTCGGCATGGCCCTGATCCGCGATGCGAAGACGGAGAAGGAGGGCGAGACGCTCGTCCGGAAGCTCGTCAAGGACGCGCCGGACACGGAAGGGGCGCGCGAGGCCTTTCTGGCGGTGGCGGACGCGGCCTTGGCCGGTGGCCGCTGGAAGGAGGCGTTCGACGCCTATCACGAGGCCATCGAGACTTGGCCCGACCTCTCCCGCCTGCCGGCCGTCCAAGAGGGGCGGGGGTGGGCGCTCTGCGAGCTTGGCCGGCGCGAAGAGGCGCTGGAGGCCTTCCGCCGGGCCGGCGAGCTGGCCGACGATCCGGCGGTCAAGGCGCGGGCGATGACCAAGGAGGGCGACGTCCTGCAGGAGCTGGGCCGGGAGAGCGAGGCGATGGCGCGCTATCGCGCCGTCCTGGAGCGGTTTGCGGATACGGACGTGGCGAAAGCCCTGAAGCAGGTGGTCGCCGTCCGCGAGCAGGAGGACAGCGGACGCGAACTGTACCGGAACTTCCGGTTCGCCGAGGCCAGCGAGGTCTTTGCCGCAGTGGCCCGGGCCGACGCCGCGCGCAAGCCGCGCATGGACTTCCTCGAAGTCCTCTGCCTGTACGGGCAGGGGAAGGAAGACGAGGCGCTGGCGCGGGTCCGGAAGCTGATCGCCGACTGTCCCTCCGTCTCCGTGCGGATGGACGCGACGCTGTGGCTGGCGAAGTTCCTGTACAACCGGCGGGAGTGGAAGGAGTCCGCCCAGCTGTTCACGGCCTGTTCCGAGCAGCTGAAGGACCGCTCGGCGGCGGCGGATTCCCTGCTGTGGGCGGCACGGGCGGCTTTCGCCGAGCACGACTTCAACGGCGCCATCCAGCTTTCCGCCCGCATCGCCGAGCGCTACGCCGACACGCAGGCGCGTCCGCACGCCCTGCTGGTCCAGGGCGAGTCCCTGATCGAGCTGGGGCGGCTTGACGAGGCCGTGCTCGTCTTCGACCGCGTCTCGGCGGCGGAGGGCATCGCGGCGGAGGAGCGCATCCGCGCGCGGATTCTCAAGGCGGACGCCCTCTATGCCATGGGGGCCGACAATCCCTCGCGCTACGTCGCCGCCGTGGAGGCCTACCGGTCGGCGCTGTTCGGCACGGCGCAGACGCCGAGCGAACGGATCGTCGTCGCCTTCAAGATCGCCCGTGCGCTGGAGAAGCTCGACCGGCTGGAAGAGGCCATCGACACGTATTACGCGCAGGTGGTCCTGGCCTATCGCGAGGGTCGGCTGGCCAACCGGCGCATGACCGACGAGGCCGGCTCGGTCTTCTCCCGGGCGGCGTTCCGGCTGGCGGACGAATACGAGCGGCGGGGGAAGGACTGGCAGACGGCCAACATCCTGCGCCTGGTGGCCGAGAGCGACGTTCCCGCCTCGGGCGAGGCGGCTAAACGCATGGAACGGCTGATGAACAGGGGGAAGATGCCATGACTATCACCGGCGGTCCGGTTTTCTGGATTCTGGCGGCGCTGGCGGCGGTCGCCGTCGTCACCTATCTCGTACGGCTGATCGACCTGCGCCGTGCGCAAATCGACTATCAGGACTTCCTAAAGGGCGTCTTCAACGTCCTCGACGCCGGGCGGGACGAGGAGGCGCTGTCCATCTGCGACGATACGCCGGCGCCCGTCGCCCAGGTCGTGGCCACGGCCGTCCGCTACCGGAACGGCTCGGCCCGGCTCCTGCGCGAAGCCGTCGATTCCAAGGGCCGCTCCGAGATCGGGCGGCTCGACCGGCGGCTGTCGATGCTCGCCATCATCGCCCAGATCGCGCCCGCCCTCGGACTGCTGGGAACGGTGGTCGGCTTCGTCAAGACCGTCATGGCCGCCAACTCCCAGGCGCTGGTGACGCGGGCCGACCTGCTGTCCGGCTCGCTGGAGGCGCTGGTCTCCGCCGCCATCGGCCTGGCCGTGGCGATTTCCGCGACGGTCATGTACGGCAGTCTCCGGATTCGGCTGGACCGGACGGTCGTCGATCTCGAGGCCGCCGCCAGCCAGGTCGTCGGCTATCTCTCGACGCTCAAGGAAAGGGAGCAGGCGCGGTGAGCGACTGGGGCTGGACACCCGAGCGCAATCTCGGCATCTGGCGGTACGGGACCGGCTGGCTCCGTCCCGTGATGGCGGCGATTCCCTATCTCACGGTCGGGCTTCTCCTGCTGATGCTTTACTGCGTGGGCGGCACGCTGACGGCGGCAAGGGGCGTCCTCTTCGAGCTCCCGGCGGGCGATTTTCCCGACGGCGAGCAGACCGATCTCGTCGCCCTCGTGATGCCCGTCCGTCACGAGACGGCCGTCTTCTTCGACGATTCGCGCTATCTGCTGGGGGACGAGGGCTCGGTCAGGAGCCTGGGCGAGAATCTCGCGGCGGTGGCCGGGCGCCAGGCGGACACGTCGATGCTCGTGCTGGCGGACCGCCGGGTCTCCGTCGGCCGGCTGCTGGAGGTGGTCGCCGTGGCGAAGCAGAGCGGCGTGCGGAGGATCCTGGTGGCGGGCAAGCATGACGGAGGCGAGGAATGAACGGTGCCGACGTCGCCTTTTCCTCCGCGATTCCCGTGGCGCTGACCGTCGCCGCGCTGGTCGTCGTCTTTCCTGACGAGGCGCTGCGCCGGATAGCGCCGCCAACCGTCGCGGCGAACCGACCGTCGGCGGCGTTCGTCACCCTGGACGAGCGGGCGGAGATCGCGGTCCTGCGCCGCGTCAAGGACGAATGGCGAAAAGGCGGCGGCGAGCGGCGCGTCGATGCGGACCTCCTGTTCTTCGAGCTGCCGGGCACGGAGAAGTCCGCCATCCTGCCGATCGAATCGCGCTCCCGTCCGCCGGCGCCGGCCCTGGCGGAGGAGGCCATCACGCCGTTCCTGCCGTCGCTGCGCGCGTCGGCGCCGGTGCGGACGCCGACTGCGCCGGAAACTTCCGACGCGGCTTTCCCGCGCGAGGAAATGCTGAAGCTTGACTGAAAGGACAACACTGACCATGACCGAGAAACAGGTGCTGAAGGCGTTCAAGGACACGGGCGCATTGCTCGAAGGGCATTTCGAACTGCGCTCAAAGCTGCATTCCAACCGCTATTTCCAGTGCGCGAACGTGCTGCGCTATCCGCGCATCGCCGAAAAGCTCTGTCGCGAAGTGACGCGCAAGGCGGTGAAGAGCGGCAGGCTCGGAAAGCGCATCGACGGGGTCATCTCGCCGGCCGTCGGCGGCATCCTCGTCGGCCACGAGGTCGCGCGCGAGCTGAACGTCAAGTGCGTCTTTGCGGAAAAGGTGCAGGGCGAGGGAGTGGACGCGACGGGCAAGCCCAACACGGTGCTCGCCATGCGCCGCTTCGCGCTCAAGAAGGGCGAACGCTACGTGGTCGCCGAAGACGTGGTGACGAAGGGCGGCCGCGTCCAGGAGACGATCGACCTCGTGAAGGCGGCGGGCGCGAAGGTCGCCGGCGTCGTCCTGCTCGTCGACCGTTCCGCCGGCAAGGTGAAGTTCGGCCGGATTCCGATGTTCTCGCTCATGCAGATGACGCCCGAGACCTGGACGGCCGAGGAGTGTCCGATGTGCAAGGCGGGCGGCCATCCTGTCCACCCCGGATCGTGAAGACGATGTTCGATACGGTAGAAGACTGCCTGGCGGCCCTCCGCCGCGGCGAAATCGTGCTCGTCACCGACGACGCCGACCGCGAGAACGAGGGCGACTGCATCTGCGCCGCCGAGTTCGCGACGCTGGCGAACGTCAACTTCATGGCGACGTACGCCAGGGGGCTCATCTGCATGCCGATGAG
The DNA here is from genome assembly GCA_051884805.1 of Kiritimatiellia bacterium. Taxonomy (GTDB): domain Bacteria; phylum Verrucomicrobiota; class Kiritimatiellia; order RFP12; family UBA1067; genus UBA1067. The sequence goes on from JBJEWA010000004.1 coordinate 7,825, forward strand.
CGCGGCCCGCTGCCGGGCGCTCGACCTGCCGCAGATGGTCGTGCAGAACACGGACAACCACCAGACGGCGTTCACGGTGTCGATCGACCACGTCGCCACGACGACCGGCATCTCCGCCGCCGAGCGCTCGCAGACCGCGATCGCCACGGTGCGGGACGACGCGAAGCCGTCCGACTTCCGCCGGCCGGGGCATATGTTCCCGCTGGAGGCGCGCGAGGGCGGCGTCCTGCGCCGCGCCGGCCACACCGAGGCGACCGTCGACCTCTGCCGGCTGGCGGGCCTCAAGGAAGCCGGGCTCTGCTGCGAGATCATGAAGGACGACGGCACGATGGCGCGCCTCGACGACGTCGCGGCGTTCGCGAAGCGGCACGGACTCCGGATGATGTCCATCGCCGACCTGATCGCCTACCGGCGGCGGAACGACCGGCTCGTCGAAGCCGTCGAGGAGGTCGATCTGCCGACGGACCATGGCCACTTCCGGCTCCGGATGTACCGCAGCCGCATCACCGGCCTCGAACACCTGGCGCTGGTGAAGGGCGACGTCGCCGACGGCAAGCCGGCGCTGGTGCGCGTCCATTCCGAGTGCTTCACGGGCGACGTGCTCGGGAGCGAACGCTGCGACTGCGGGCCGCAGCTCCACACGGCGATGGAGATGATCGAGCGGGAGGGGCGCGGCGCGGTGCTCTATATGCGCCAGGAGGGGCGCGGCATCGGCCTCGCGAACAAGCTGCACGCCTACAAGAAGCAGGAGGAGGGGCTGGACACCGTCGAGGCCAACGTCGCGCTCGGCTTCGCGCCCGACCTGCGCGACTACGGCGAAGGCGCGCAGATGCTCGTCGATCTCGGCATCCGCCAGCTGCGGCTGATGACGAACAACCCGTGCAAGATCGCCGGGCTGGAAGGCTACGGACTGGAGATCGTCGAGCGCGTGCCGATCGTCATTCCGCCGAACTGCCACGACCGGCGCTATCTCGACACCAAGCGGGAAAAAATGGGGCATATTTTCTGAGATGGGCGTCAACCGCAATAATATCGATGCCTGGAAGCGAGACATCGCCGAATCGGTCGATTATTACAATCGATGGTTCTTGAATTTTGCGCCCGAGACGTTTCGCAGCGAACGTCGCAAGGCGGAACAACGCGTCAAGAAGGCGTTTTCCCTTACCGATTACGGGCGTAAGATTTCAGCAGAATCATTGCTTTCAAACATTGGTCTATTGACGGTTGTCAGGCAAATGACCTGTCCCCCACTTGCTCGCGATCGGCTTGCAGGCTTGGCCGGGGTGCCGCCTTCGTTTGTCAAAAGGATAGAAGAAGATGGAGTTGCATATTCACCTGATGCCGTCAAACGGGCTAAGTCTATTGCGGAAACAATTCTCACTTTGATAGACAATGAGCTGCTGCCATGGCTGAAGGAAAACAGACGATGCGGCATTGGCCGCGTCGAGAGCAAGCGAGCAGCATTGGTGGTCGCCGATCGACTTTGCGGAGCACTTTCCGATCCGATTTTCCGCAATGCCCAGGAGAGTCGGCAACTATCGGCGATCAAGACATATCTGACTGCAAATGGCTACCGGTGGCGCAAAGTCTTGGACTATCAGACGCTGGAACCCGGCGAGTTCTCGTTTCACCTGCCGATTCACGTGCATGTTGCCGAAGGTAGAGATTCGGACGTCATTATTCCTGTCGATGTTGCTGTTTTGCCCAAGACGGCGCATCGCGGAGAAATGCCGTTGATCATTGAGGCTAAGTCTGCCGGTGACTTCGCCAATGTCAACAAACGAAGAAAAGAGGAGGCACATAAGGTCGCCCAATTGAGGCAAACATACGGAGAGGTCAAATTCGTGCTGTTCCTTTGCGGTTATTTTGATGCCGGATATCTTGGTTACGAGGCGGCGGAAGGTATCGACTGGGTTTGGGAACATCGCATTTCCGACATGGAGAAGCTTGGTTTGTGAAAATTGGGCAAATAGAGTCGCGTCGCCAAGAACGGCAGACGGAACTTGACGCCGGTAAGTCAATTGCAGATCGTCGCCAGATGGGTCAGTTCGCAACCCCTAACGGTCTGGCGAAGGCAATTGCAGCCGAGACGTTACGATATTTGCCTGCCAACAAGAATTCGCTGCAAATCCTGGAACCGTCAATGGGGACGGGGTCGTTCGTTTCGGCGGCTTTCGCTGTCTTCAGTGATAAGATTGCCAGAGTATGTGGGTACGAGTTTGACGAGGCATTCTACAAGGCGGCAGGAGAGATTTGGCGAGAATATCCGGTAACAGCGACGCATGCCGATTTTACCCGTGCGACGCCAGAAAAGATATTTGACGTGGTACTTGCCAACCCTCCGTATGTTCGCCATCACATGCTGCAGCGAGCGGAGAAGAAGCGGTTGCAGGCGTTGGTTGCCTCGACAATGCAGATAGACATTTCAGGACTGGCCGGCCTTTATTGCCACTTCATGCTGCTTTCCGTAGCTTGGATGAAACGCGGAGCTATTGGAGCTTGGCTTGTACCTGCAGAATGGATGACGGTCAATTACGGCTTGGCTTTGCGACGTTTTTTGACCGAGCGGGTACAGCTTTTGCGGATCCACTGCTTCGACAGCGAAGATGTTCGTTTCTCGGACGCATTGGTCTCATCATGTGTGATATGGTTCGCGAATCAGTCGCCCGACGACAGGAAAATAGAATTTACTTTCGGGCCCGATTTACATGTCGCTACGATCAGCCGTCTGTTTTTGCGCGAGGAGTTGACAGAATCTGCAAAGTGGCCGCCGCGAAGGGATTTGAATGCGGCTGATGGCGGCGATGATTGGCGGATAGGTGACTTTTTTGACATCCGCAGGGGAATTGTAACCGGAGACAATCGCTTTTTTGTGATGAGTGAAGCCGATGCAAGGAAGCGGCGCATTCCAGATGTCTTTCTCCGTCCGATATTGCCCAGCCCACATAGTGTCAACGTCAATCATGTGCAAGCGGATGACAGCGGCCTACCGGTCAATGTTGAACGACGATATTTGCTTGATTGCACAGGGCATAAAAAGGATGCGTTGCCGGAATCTGTCAGAATGTATCTGGAGTCCGGAGAGCAAACAACCGCACAAAAGAATTTGTGCTTGTCGCGGACGGTTTGGTACAATCAGGAACAACGACGGCCTACACCGTTTTTGTGCTCTTACATGGGTAGGGGCACGGAGAGTAATGCTCCGGTCCGCTTTGTGTTAAATGATTCAAGGGCAATTGCGTCCAACTCGTTTCTTATGATGTATCCGAAATTGGAGTTGGCTAAGGTCTTGGCGGCGGACGCGGCCAGGACTGCCGCAGTATGGAAGCTTCTCACCGGCATTCCCCGCGAACGGATTATGGCTGCCGGCAGGTCTTACGGCGGAGGCCTGCAAAAGGTTGAGCCGAAAGAACTCGCCAGCATTTTGTGTCCAGAAATCGGTGAGTGGATTGTCTCGTGCGGAGGCGAACTTGAACGCGATAAAAAGTCCAAACGACAGTTGCAGTTTGGTTTTGTAGGCGGAGGAAATCCATGAAGATTGCAGTGATTGGCGACGGCGGATGGGGTACGGCGAACGCGCTGCTGCTCTGCGGCTACGGACACGAAGTGACGCTGTGGGGGGCGTTTCCGGACTATGTCGAGGAGCTGAAGCGCACCCGGCGCAACGACCGCTTCCTCAAGGGCGTGGAGCTGCCGGAAACGCTCAGGCTCACCGCCGACTGCGCAACGGCGGTGAAGGACGCCGAGGTCGTGGTCCTCGCCCCGCCGTCGAAGTTCTTCGCGTCCGTGGTCGGCCGCTTCCAGGGGCTGATCGCGCCGGAAGCGCTCATCGTGTCCATCACCAAGGGCCTCTGCGAGCAGACCAGCCGCCGCATGACCGAGCTCGGCGAGGAGATCCTCGGCTGCGGGCCGATCGTGGCGCTGGCGGGACCGACCCACGCCGAGGAAGTGGCGCGCGGCATCCCCACGGCCATCGTCGCGGCGTGCGCGGACGAGGCGCGCGCCCGGCGCGTCCAGGCAATCTGGTCGGGGCCGCGCTTCCGCGTCTACACCTCGAAGGATCCGGTCGGCGTGGAGATCGGCGGCGCGGTGAAGAACGTGCTGGCGATTGCGGTCGGTTGCTCGGACGGCATGGGCTTCGGCGACAACACGCGCGCGGCGCTCATCACCCGCGGACTCGTCGAGATGAAGCGCTTCGTGCTCGCCTACGGCGGCGCGCCGGAGACGCTGTCGGGCCTCGCGGGCATCGGCGACCTGATCGTCACCTGCACCTCCGTCCACTCCCGGAACCATTCCGTCGGGGAGCGGCTCGGACGCGGCGAGCAGGTCGCCGACATCCTCGGCTCGATGCAGATGGTCGCCGAGGGCGTGTGGAACTCGAAGGTCGTGCACGAGATCGCCGTGCGGCTCGGCGTCGAGATGCCGATCTGCGAGCTCGTCTACCGGCTCTGCTACGAGGGCTTTGACGCGCACCAGGCGGTTTCCGCGATGATGGAAAGGGAACTGAAGAGCGAATAGGGAAAGGCGGGGCGGATGAACGGCGGCCTGACAACGGTTTTCGAGGTTTTCTCCTTCTGCGCGGGCGCGTGCATCGCGTCCTTCCTCAATGTCGTCATCTGGCGCGTGCCGCGCGGCGAGTCCATCGTCCTCCCCGGCAGCCACTGCCCGAAGTGCGGCGCGGCGATCCGATGGTATCAGAACGTCCCGATCGTCTCGTGGCTGGCCCTGCGGGGGCGCTGCGCGGCCTGCCGGGAGCCGATTTCGCCGCGCTACGTCCTGATCGAGCTGCTGGGCGGGGCGCTCTTTCTCGCGGCCTTCCTGAAGCTGTGGACGCCGCAGGCGCCGCTGTGGGTGTCGGTGACGCATCTCGTCGTCCTGTGGACCTGGATCGCGCTGATGATCGTCGGCTCGATGATCGACTTCGACCACCGGCTGCTGCCGGATTTCGTCACGGTCGGCGGCATGGCGCTCGGCCTCGCCGCCAACGCCTTCTCGTCCTGCGCGGCCTATGCGCTGCTGCCGGCGGCGGAGGCGCTGCGGAGCGCCGCCATCCTGGGCCTCGACGTGCCGCGCTTCCTGCATCCGGTCACTTCGTCCGTCGCGGGCCTCGGCCTCGGCCTCGGCCTGCTCTGGACTGTCCGCTACCTGGGCTCGAAGGCGTTCGGGCGCGAGGCCATGGGCATGGGCGACGTCTTCCTGATGGGCGCGGTCGGCGCGCTCTTCGGCCCCCTGGCCGTGCTGGCGACGCTGATCCTCGCCTCCCTGTCCGGTTCGGCGGTCGGCCTCGGCCTGATGGCGCTCGCCCGGACGCGGTTCGGCAGGTTCGCCGAGATTCCCTTCGGCCCCTGCATTTGTCTCGGCTGTCTCGTCTGGATGTTCTGCGGGCGGGAACTGGTCGGCTGGTACGTGAACCTCCTGAAGTGACTGGACCGTGAACAAGCTTTTCATCATCGACCTGATGCCGTTCCTCTACCGGGGACATTTCGTCTTTCTCCGCAATCCGCGCATTACGGCCAGCGGCATCAACACCTCGGCCCTGCTGGGGCTCGCCAACGGGCTGCAGGCCATCCTCCGGCGGGAGCGGCCGACGCACGCCGTCCTGGCGACGGATCCGTCCGGCCCGACCTTCCGCCACCAGGCGTACCCGCCCTACAAGGCCCAGCGCGAGAAGATGCCCGAAGACCTGGCGGCGTCGATCCCCTATGCGTTCGAGCTTGCGGAGGCGCTGCGGATTCCCGTCGTGCGCGTGGACGGCTTCGAGGCGGACGACGTGATGGGGACGCTGGCCGTGAAGGGGGCGGCGTCCGGTTTCGACGTCTACATGGCGACGCCTGACAAGGACGCCGCGCAGATCGTGCGCCCGGGCATCCGGCTCTATCGTCCCGCCCGGGCGGGCGACGCCGCCGAGATCTACGACGAGGCCAGGGTCTGCGAGCGCTGGCATCTCCGCGATCCGCTGCAGATGATCGACTACCTGGCGCTAGCCGGCGACACGGCGGACAACATTCCCGGCATCCGCGGCGTCGGCGAGAAGACGGCGGCGGAGCTGCTGGCGCAGTACGGCGACGTCGAGGGCGTGATCGCCAACCAGTCCCGGCTGAAGGGAAAGCTGGCGGAAAGGGTGCTCGCCGGGCGCGAGGACGTGCGGATCTCCAAGTTCCTGACGACGATCCGCACGGACGTGCCGATCGAACCGGACTGGGACGCCTACCGCCTCGACGGCATCGACCGCGACAAGCTGGCGGCCGTCTGCGAGAAGTTCGAGCTCAACCGCCTGGCGCGGGAGTTTGACGTCGGGCGGGCGCGGGGCGGGAGCCGGGAGGAGCGCGGGGACGCCGCGCTCCGTTCCCTCGCCACCGTTCCCCACGACTACCGCTACGTTTCCACCGAGGAGGAGGCCCAGGCGCTGCTGGCGACGCTGATGCAGGCCCCGCGTGTCGCCTTCGACACGGAGACGACGGCGGGCGGTCCCGGCCAGTCGGCGACCGACGCGAAGACCTGCCGGCTGATCGGCTTCTCCTTTGCGACCGAGAAGGGCCGCGCCTGGTACGTGGACGCGGGGCTGATCGACGTCTTCCGTCCGCTCTTCGCCGATCCGACGAAGACGCTCGTCGGCCAGAACGTGAAGTTCGACCGGGCCGTCCTGCACCGGTACGGAATCGGCTTCGGCAGCGTGCCGCACGACGTGATGCTGGCGCACTACTGCCTCGACGCGGCCAGCCGGCACGGCATGGACCTGCTGGCGGAACAGTACCTCGGCTACCGGACGATCCGCTTCGACGAGATCGCCGGCAAGCCGGAGCGCGGCAGGCCGGAGCCGACCCTGCTCGGCAAGGACATCGCCCGGGTGACGGACTACGCGGCCGAGGACGCGGACATCACGCTGCAGCTTGAGGACGCGATCCGTCCGCAGGCCGTCGCGCTCGGCGGCGTCCTGTCCGAGGTGGAGGAGCCGCTCGTCAAGATCCTGCTCGAAATGGAGCGCGAGGGCGTGCGAATCGACGTCGCGGCGCTGAAGGAATACGGCCGCGAACTCGACCGCGAGATCCTCGGCCTGACGCAGGAGATCCTGCAGTACGCCGACCCGGGGTTCAATCCCGACAGCCCGCGGCAGCTGGGCGACCTCCTGTTCGGCAAGCTCGGCCTGACCGGCGGCAAGCGGACCTCGCGGGGCCAGTGGTCGACGGAGGAGAAGACGCTGTCGAAGCTGGTGGGCGAACATCCCGTCATCGCCGCCATCCTCGAATACCGCACCTGCACCAAGCTGAAGTCAACCTATGTGGACAAGCTGCCGACGCTGATCGACGGCAATTCGCGCGTGCACACCACCTACGCCCAGTCCTTCACGGAAACCGGGCGCCTCTCCTCGTCGGACCCGAATCTCCAGAACATCCCGATCCGCACCGAACGCGGCAAGTTCATCCGCAGGGCGTTCGTGGCGCGGGACGAGAACCACGTGCTCATCTCGGCCGACTACTCGCAGATCGAACTGCGCCTGATGGCGGCGATGTCGGGCGACGAGGCGATGCTGGAGGCGTTCCGCCGCGGCGAGGACATCCACCGGGACACGGCGAGCCGCGTCTACGGCGTAATGCCGGCGTTCGTGACGCCCGAACAGCGGTCGAAGTGCAAGATGGTCAACTTCGGCATCATCTACGGCATCAGCGCGTTCGGGCTCGCCCAGCGCCTCAAGGTGTCGCGCAAGGAGGCGGCGGAACTCATCGAGACCTATTTCCGGCTCTATCCGCGCGTGAAGGAGTACATGGCGAAGGCGGTCGAGCTGGCCCGCGAGCGCGGCTACGCGGAAACGGCGCTCGGACGGCGCCGGACGCTGCGCGACATCAGTTCGCGCAACGCGACGGCACGGATGTCGGCCGAACGCGATGCGATCAACACCCCGATCCAGGGCAGTGCGGCGGACCTCATCAAGATCGCCATGGTGAAGGTCGATCGGGCGCTCCGGGCCGGGAACCTGCGCGCGAAGATGGTGCTGCAGATTCACGACGAGCTCGTCTTCGACTGCCCGCGGGACGAGGCCGGGCGCGTGAAGGAGATCGTCCGGCGCGAAATGTCCTCCGCCTACGACTTCGGCGTTCCCCTGGACGTTGGCGTCGGCGAGGGCGACAACTGGCTGGACGCGCACTGAGGAGGCGCCAAACCGCATATGCGACTCTCGCTCTCGACCAACTGGTGCAACCGGCGCCTCGCATCGGGCGAGGAAATCGCCGACGTGGCGCTGGCGCTCGGCTTCGACGAGCTGGAGCTCGGCTTTCACACGACGCCGCTTCAGGTCCGGGGCATCCGGGCGCGGCTGGACCGGATGCCCGTCGGCAGCGTCCATGCGTTCTGCCCCGTGCCGCTGTCGGCCCCGCAGGGCCATCCCGAACTCTACCAGCTGGCCTCCCGCGACGAGGAGGCCCGCAAGATGGCGCGCCTGCAGGTCGCGCGCAACGTCGCCTTCGCCGCCGAGATGGGCGCGGACGCGGTCGTGCTCCACGCCGGACGCGTCGCCTTCGGCTCCTTCTTCGACCGCATCGACTCGACGGACCTGCTGCAGGCCTTTGCGGACAACGGCTGCCGTCCGGACGCGAAGCCGTATGCGCAGCTGCTCGCCCGGGCGCGGCGGCGCCGCGCGGCCCGCGGCCGGAAGGCGCTCGCGATCCTGCGCGGCGAGCTCGCGGCGCTCGTGCCGGTGCTCGAAAAGCACCATGTCACGCTGGCGCTGGAGAACCTGCCCTACCTCGAGGGCTTTCCCGCCGAAGACGAACTGACGGAGCTGCTGGCGGGCGAATTCCGGCACACGCCCGTCCGGGGATGGTTTGACACCGGACACGCGCGCGTCCGCCAGGTCTGCGGCTGGGCTCCGCCGGCCCTCCCGGACGCCGGGCTGTTCGCCGGCATGCACCTCAACGACGTCGCGGCGTTCGAGGACGACCATCTGGCTCCCGGCGACGGCAGCGTCGACTTCGCCGCGCTCGGAGACTTTGCCGCGCAGACCGGACACGTCGTATTCGAACCGAATCCGGGAGTTTCGGAAGCGTCGCTCCGACGGGGAATCGAACACATCAGGAGATGCTGGAACCTATGACTCAGATGCCGAAGACGGAAGACTTCCTGCTCAAGTGGCGGGGTGACACGCTGACGGTCACGCTGACGCTCGACGCGCCGCGCAAAGGCCGCGCGGCCTTTCGCACGAACCTCGGTCACGCCGCCGTCCGCCGCCGCGAGATCATCGCCGAAACGGAACGGGGCCTCACGCCGCTGGCGCGCGCCTGGACCGACATTCCGATGGCGGAGATCGCCCCGGGCTTCTTCCGCGCGGACATCCTCCTGCGCGAAGTCGGCATCTTCTCCGGGAAGGCCTGCTTCTTCCCCGAAGGTTCCAGGGTGCCGGAGTGGCCGGAGGGAAGCAACCTCCACGTCAAGGTCGAGAGCGCCGAGACGCGGTCGCGCAACGCGATCTACTGCGTCTTTCCGCGGCAGTTCGGCTCGTTCCGCGAAGTCATCCGCCGGCTGCCCGTCATCATGGACACGATGGGCTTCGGCATCGTCCAGACGCTGCCGCCGTTCCCCGTGCCGACGACTTACGCGGTGATGGGCGAGTACGGCTGCCCGTTCGCCGCGACGGACTTCCTCTCCGTCGATCCGGCCATGGCGGAGTTTGACGAACGGGCGACGCCGCTCGACCAGTTCCGCGAGCTGATCGGCGCGGTGCACGCGCGCCAGGGGCTTTTCCTGATCGACCTGCCGGCGAACCACACCGGCTGGGCCTCGACGCTGCAGACGCACCATCCCGACTGGTTCAACCGGACGCCGGACGGCAAGTTCGTCAGTCCCGGCGCCTGGGGGGTCACTTGGGCCGATCTCGTGGAACTCGACTACAAGAACGCCGGACTCCGCGCCTACATGGCCGACGTCTTCCTCTTCTGGTGCCGCAACGGCGTCGACGGCTTCCGCTGCGACGCCGGGTACATGATTCCGGCGGAAACCTGGGAATACATCGTCGCCAAGGTGCGCGAAGAGTACCCCGACACGATCTTCCTGCTGGAGGGGCTGGGCGGCGAGCTCGCCGTGACCGACCGCCTGCTGAAGGAGTCGAACCTCGACTGGGCGTATTCGGAGCTTTTCCAGACCTACGACCGCCGCCAGTTCGAATGGTATCTGCCCGGCGCCATCGCGCGCGCCGAGAAATACGGCACGCTCGTCCATTTTGCGGAAACGCACGACAACGACCGCCTGGCCAAGGGCGGGGAGACTTATGCGCGGATGCGCGTCCAGCTGGCGGCGCTCCTGAGCTGGCAGGGGGCGTGGGGAATCGCCAACGGCGTCGAGTGGTTCTGCCGCGAGAAGATCGACGTGCACGGCCGCAACGGCCTCGCCTGGGGCGGCAAGACGAACATGGTCGGCCTCATCGCCCGGCTGAACCTGATCCTGTCGACGCATCCGTCGTTCTCCGGCCCCGTCCATCTCGAACTCGTCACCCGCGGCGAGGGCAACGTGCTGGCCGTGCTGCGCCAGACCTCCCGCAGCGAGGAGACGCTGCTGGTCCTCGCGAACCTGGACTGCAAGCGCGGCGCGAAGGTGGACTGGGACCGCAGCCGCTCCGGCCTCCGCGAGACGTTCGACGCCATCACCGGACGCAAGGTCGACGCATCCGCCGCCGTGAGGCTGGCGCCCGGCGAAGTCCTCTGCCTGCGTCCCGCGAAGCATCCGAACGTGAAGGCCGCCAGACCGCCGGTAGTCCGGCCGGAACGCCCGCCGACGCTCCACGTCGTCATGCCGCGCGACGTCCGGCGCGAGATCGTCGCGCCGGAAGGCCTGCTGGTCGAGGTTTCGGCGGCGACGCCGTTCCGGATGCAGCTCGTCGACGCCGAGACCGGCAAGACCGTGCGCGTCCTCCGGTCGGCCGAGGGGAACGTCGCCGTCTTCGACGCGCCGCACTACCATGGCGACGGCACGCGCTGCCGGGCGCTCCATCTCGACGTCACGCTCTACGAAAACGGCCGCGCGAACCCGCTGCGCTCGCGCTTCTGCGTGCCGCCGACCGCCGACCGGGCGCGGATGCGGCGCTCGCTGTCCGGCGAAGAGGTGCGGCAGCATCCGGACTGGCGGACGGTGCTCTCGAACGGCGCCGGCGCCGCCGCGCAGCTGCGCGTCGGCTGGGGCGTCGTCCGCTCCCAGTACGACGCGATCCTGGCGGCGAACCCGAACCCGTCCGTCCCCTCCGACCGCGTGAACCTCTGGACGCGGACGCGGTGCTGGCTGCAGCGCGAAGGCTATCTGCGCGAGTTCGACCGCCGGTGCGTGACGCGCTTCGACGCCGATCCGGGCGGCGGCTTCGCGCGCTGGACCTTCGCCGTGCCGTGCGGCATGGGCAACGAGACGGCCTTCACCTTCACGATCTTCCTGGAGCCGGACCGCAACCTCGCCCGCCTGCGCGTCGAACGCATCGCCTCCGGCGCCCGCGATGTCGACGACAGCGTGCGCCTGGTGTTTCGCCCCGACCTCGAATGGCGCAGCTTCCACGCGACGACCAAGGCCTACCAGGGCGCGGAGGAACTCTTCGCCGCCAGCTGTGCGCCAAGGCCGGACGGCGTCATCTTCTCGCCCTACGGCGGCCGCCTCGTGCTGAAGGTCCGCGGCGGCGACTACCACCACGAGCCGCAGTGGGCCTATGCCGTCGCCCATCCGGAGGAGGCCGCGCGCGGACAGGACGACTGCGGCGACCTGTTCAGTCCAGGATGGATCTCGGCCGACCTGCGGGTCGGCGGTTCGGTCGAGATCGCCTGCTCGCTGAACGACGACATAGGGTCGGCGGGACCGCTGCCCGCGCCGGAGCCGACGACGACGGACGGCTCGTTCGCGGCCGACCTGCGTCGCGCCATCGGGCTCTACATCGTGCGCCGCGACGACCTGAAGACGGTCATCGCCGGCTATCCGTGGTTCCTCGACTGGGGACGCGACACCTTCATCTTCATGCGCGGCATGATCGCCGCCGGCATGACGGCAGAGTCGCTGAAGATCCTGAAGGCGTTTGCGGCGTTCGAGGAACGCGGGACGCTGCCGAACATCATCTACGGCACCTCCGCCGGCAACCGCGACACGACGGACGCGCAGCTTTGGTTCGTGCGCTGCGTGCAGGAACTGCTCGAATCGCCGGACGGACGCGTCGGCAAGGCGGACGCCGACGCCCTGCGTCGGACCTGCGCGAGCATCGTCGATAACTACGTCACCGGAACGCCGAACGGCATCCGCGTGGACGCCGCGTCGGGCCTCGTCTGGTCGCCGTCGCACTTCACCTGGATGGACACGAACTATCCGGCCTGCACGCCGCGCGCCGGCTATCCCGTCGAGATTCAGGCGCTGTGGATCGGCGCACTGCGCTTCCTCGGCCGGAACGAGCTCGCCGACCGGGCGAGGGCGTCGCTCGACCGCCTCTTCCGCTGGCGCTTCGGCTACCGCGACTGCCTGTCCGCACCGAACGGCGAACCGGCCGACCGCGCGACGCCGGAGGACACGATCCGGCCGAACCAGCTGTTCCTGATTACGCTCGGCATCGTCGACGACCCCGCGATCCTGCGGGCGACGGAGGAACTGCTCGTCCCGGGCGGCCTCCGCTCGCTCAACGCCGCGCATCCGCTCTACTGCGGCACTTACGCCGGCGACGAGGACACCGCGCGCAAGCCCGCCTACCACAACGGCACGGCCTGGGCCTGGACTTTCCCGTCGTTTGTCGAGGCGCTGGCGAAGCTGGGCGTCGTCAAGCCCGACGTCGCCCTCTCGCTGCTCGCCGGCGCGGTCGAGAATCTCAACACGGGCTGCCTCTGCCACCTGAGCGAAATCGCCGACGGCGACGCGCCGCACGCGCAGAAGGGCTGCGCCGCCCAGGCCTGGAGCGACAGCGAACTGCTCCGCGTCTGGCTCCGGCTCGGCGGAAAATGAACCTCCGGGAGTTGAACGTCATGGGCGACACGAGCAACAGGTTTCTGGCGTGGGTTTCGGCGCACCGGTGGCCGCTTGGCTTCACCGCCGTCTTTGCGGTCCTGATGGCGTTCGTCTTCTGGGGCGCGTGGTCGCCGGACGTCTCGCCGGTCATGCCCGACGACAGCGTCAGCCATCCGCTTTCGTTCGGTACGCAGTGGCGCGGCGCGGTCAACGGATTCCTCGCCAACGGCAAGTTCGTGCCGGGCGATCTCCTCTGGAACTTTCCGCTGGTGTCGAAATACTGGCTGCAGGAATTCAAGTACGCGTTCGCCGCCTACTGCGCGGCGCTCGCCCTCGCCTACTTCCTGCGCGGGCGCGGGCTTTCGCCGCTCGCCGCCTACGGCGCCGGCCTGCTGCTGGGCTTTTGCGGCTACTGGTTTTCGCTGTTCTCGGCGGGACACGGCGGCTGGTTCGTTTGGATGACGTCCGGCGTCTTCGCCTTCGGGCTCGCCGACCGGGCCGTCCGGTACGGGCAGTGGCGGCATTGGCTGCTGCTGGGGGCCTGCGTCGCCTGGGGGAGCTTCTATCAGCCGGACCTCTGGCTGCTCTTCACCTTGCTGACGGGCGCTTACACCCTCGCCGTCTGCCGGTGGGAACGGCGCTTTCCCTGGCGGGGGATGCTGGTGGCGGCGCTCGCCTTCGGCATCATCGGCGCACCCAGCTTTCGCGACGCCTTCGCCAATTCGCTGGCCGGGCGTGACCAACAGATCGCCGAGGCGACGGCGCAGTGCACCACCGGCGCAGCAGCCGACTCGGCCGCAAAGGCGGCGGCCGAGCGCGAGGCGCGCTGGATCTTCGTGACCAACTGGTCCCTGCCGCCGGGCGAAACGGCCGAGTTCGTCATCCCGCGCCTGAACGGCGACACGAGCTGTCCGATGACGTTGCAGCTCGGCCGCGCGGCGGGCAGGGACGTCAGGCCCTATACGGGTGCGCTCGGCCGTCCGCACGGCGCGACCGCCGGCAACTACCGCCAGCATTCGCTCTACGTCGGCTGGATCACCTGCCTCCTGGCGCTGTGCGGCGTCATCGCCTCGTGCAGTCGCTTGTCCGCGGACAAGTGCGCGCGGCGTCCCGTTCTCTTCTTCGCCTGCGCGGCGGTTCTTTGCTGGCTGCTGTCGCTCGGGCGTTTCTGCGCACCGCTTTACCGGCTCGTCTTCATGCTGCCGTTCGGGGACTATCTGCGCGCCCCGGTCAAGTGGCACCACCTGACGGAACTGTGCCTGTGCGTACTCGCCGGCTTCGGGCTGGAGGCCCTGTTGCGGTTCCTGTCCGCAAAGCTCGGGCCCCGGACGGCATTGGCGGCCGTCGGACTGGCCGCGGTCGTCGGCGCGGCCGATCTCGCGCGCATCGACCGGCTCTACTGTGCGCCGATCGACCTGACCGCCGTGCGCGGCCAGAACGCGGCGGCGGACTGCGTGCTTCGGTCGGGGAAGGGCAAGGTGGCCGACCTGATCGAGGGCGGGCGCGGCTTGCTCGCATGGGGCTTTCAGGCGCATGAGGTCGGCGTCACGGGCGATCCGAACGAGGAGGGCGTGCGTTTCGTGTGGGTCGGGACGCAGCAGGTCGCGCAGAACGCGCGGCTCGCCGACTACCTGAAGGCGAACGCCGATCCCGTCGGCTTCTTCGCGGTGACGCGGCATGGCGTCCGTTCCGCCGCGCCCGACGGGGCGAATGCGGCGCTCTATCAGCGGCGGGGCGTCCCGCCGCCGCCGCCGAAATCCCCGTGGCGGCAGCCCGACCCGACGGCGCTGGCACTGGGAATCCTGTCCGTGCTGGGCACGGTCGCCGCCGGCTGGATCGGCCTCCGGGGTGTCGTCGCGGGCACATGAGCGCCCGCCGCCCCGCAGCAGCAATACAAATTGTCCTGAGCTACTGTATCAACCTACTGTATCAATCCGCTCTGACCCTTGTTCGGCCCTTGACTTTGCGGCATTTCTTGATGAGTACGAATTTCTTCTCTTGGCTCAGTAACGGTCAGTCGTGTTATGCGCTCGACAAGGGAACGCATGAAGGCGCGATAAAGGGATGGATTACCAGAAGGGCAGGTAGTCCAGTAACAAACGACGAGAGAACGCGAATGCGCGAAACTGTCCGAGAATGGATTTCGGAAGAAAACCTTTCGTGGGCGAGGGGAAAGACGAGAAGCGAGATATTTGCTCGCTTCGGAAATGACCTGAAAGCGATTTCACACGTTGACCCGTTTTATCTGAAGTTCTTGAAGCCAGGATTGAAGAACCCAAGGGTCTATTCCGGGAAGGGATATTTCATCGACCATGCCGTCAATCACCACCCAGAGCTTTCACCTGACGAATACGACTCGATGCAGGACATCATTGATAATCCTGATGAGGTAAGGGTCGATGATCGTGACAATTAGAGGCGTTCGGTTGTATTCATCAAGGATGTCGGTAAGTTTGGCGCTGTAGTAGTCGGGTTGAATCTGTCAGACTCGGATATGATTGTCTTTCACAAGACATTTTTCAAAAAGAAAAAATCAGCTCCATATCAGAAGCTGAAAAGCATTAAAAAGTAATCAAGCCACCGCTGGCCGCCCACTCCCAGCATAGGTCGTACCTCTTGCGAAGCACCCGCCACGAGACGAAAATTTCGCGCCTTGTGACTTGACTGACTGTATCTTATCATTTTCTTGATTCTGAAGTCAATGGCCGATTTTGGGCCATTGACCTTGCGGCATTTTGTGGAGCATAAGGAGAAACCATGGCAACTACAAACGGCAGCCGCCACCTGACCAGCACATTGTCCGTCACCCGTTCGTTCGACCGGACGGTGACGACGCAGACCTACCAGGGTGACCAGAGCCAGATCGAGAGTTTCCTTGACACCCTGAACATCGGGGACAATGAGGGGACAGACCCTCGGCGATGCGGCGAAAATCGGCGTTTGAGTGGCGATTCCCGCCTCTTATCGCTTTGGGGTAATGCGGGGGCTTTGCTGCCCATGGACAATCCCGTAACCCTCGCAATGCGTCACTGAACAGCAGGGGACTGTCCCCACGGCTCACCGGTGGCGGTTACCACGCCCCGCAGCGAGGACAATGAGGGGACAGACCCTCGGCGATGCGGCGAAAATCGGCGTTTGAGTGGC
>JBJEWA010000005.1:0-23595 GCA_051884805.1 Kiritimatiellia bacterium
AGCCGTCGACTTCACGACCGACGCCGATCGCCTCGCCATGCCCCACCCCGCGAACGGACCTTAGAAATAGGCCGTCTGCGTATTCTGATAGAGGAGCCACGCCAGGGCGCCGAGCGCGACGCAGGCCGCAAGCTGGACGAGCGAGGAAAGCGACCACAGCCAGGCCGGCCCTTCCGTCTCGACGGCGGCGGCCGCGACAGGCGCGGGCGGCGGAAGGTCGGGGATGTCGGGAATGTCCGAAACCTCGCCCTCGGCCGGCGCATTCGCCGCCGGCGCGGCGTCCGCCGCAGGTTCCCGCTTCGCCGTCGGCGCCGCCGCGCCCGGGCGCTTGATGCCGAACTTGCCGCCCGGCCGCACGGCCGTGCCGGAGGGACGGGCGATCTTGAGCGTCTTGCGCTGGGTGATCGTCGGCGCGGACGGAGCCGCTTCCGCCTTCGTCGCCTCGGTCGGCGCAGCGGCGGAGGCGCCTTCCCCGGCCGGTGTGGCCGGAGCGGACGGCGCAGACGGCGGAATCGCCACCGGGCGCTTGATGCGGATGGTCTTCATCGGCGCGGCCTCTTCCTTCACCGGCGCGACGCCCATGGCGTCCGACAGCGAAATGCGCGCCGTCTTGTGCTTCGCGGCCTCCTTCTGCGCCGCGCTGATCGCGCCCTCGGCGATGATGCCCGTCTTGTGGAGAATGGCCTGCTGGGGAATCTCCTGCGTCAGGCCCTTCATCTTCTGGGTCACCGACTTCAGCGCCTCCATCGGCTTCGGGATGGACGACAGGTCCGGACCCGCCACGCCGCGGGCGATGGACGCCGCCGAAACCGTCGGCAGCTTGCCGACGCCCTGCGCGTCAACGGAAACCGGCTTCACGGCCGGCGGCGGCGTCACCGGCGGCGGAACGGATGCCGGCGCGGCGGCGGGACCGGCGGAAGGCGGAACGGGCGCCGGCGCGGCGGGTGCCGCCGCAGGCGCCGGCGTCACCGGCTTGGGCAGCGGCGCTGCGGCGACTGCGGTTCCCGGCTTGTGGATGACCGGCTTTGCGGGCAACTTGAGACCGGGCCGAAGCGCACCCTGCGTCGGCAGCTTCAGCCCCGGACGCAGCGCCGCCGCAGTCGCTCCCGGCTTGGGCGGCAACTTCAGCCCCGGACGCAGCGCCGCCGCAGTCGCTCCCGGCTTGGGCGGCAGCTTCAGCCCGGGCCGGAGCGCCGCCGGAGCGCCGCCGGGCGTCGGCTTGCGAATCTCCGAACCCAGCCCCGGCGCCGGTGCCTTGTGCGCCGTCGGCGTCAGCCCCGGCAGGGGATTCGCCTTCGGCGGCTCCGCCCCCGCAACCGGGGTCATTTCGACTTCTTCTGCCATAACTCAACCTCCCGCTCGAACGGTTCGCGCTTCGGCCGCCGGATCAGACGGCCATGACCTCGGCTTCCTTGGCCTTCAGCTCGGCGTCAATCCGGGCGATGCCGTCGTCGGTCGCCTTCTGGATCTTGTCCAGCCCCTGCTTCATGTCGTCTTCGGAAATCTTCTTGTCCTTCTCCAGCTTCTTGACCGCATCGTTGGCGTCGCGGCGGACGTTGCGCATCGCGACCTTCTGGGCCTCGGCCTGGGTCTTCGCGACCTTGACGATTTCCTTGCGGCGCTCCTCGTTGAGCTCGGGGACGGTGATGCGCAGGACCTTGCCGTCAGTCTGCGGCGTCACGCCGATGTTCGCCGCGAGAATCGCCTTGTTCATCGCGTCGATGACCGTCGGGTCGAAGGGCGTGATCTTGATCTGACGCGGCTCCGGCGTGGAAATCGTGCCGAGGTTCTTGATCGGCGTCGGCGCCCCGTAGTAGTCGACCTTGATCTGATCGACCATCGCCGGCGAGGCCTTGCCGGTGCGCAGACCGGCGAACTGCGCCTTCAGCGCGTCAAAGCTCTTGGCGATCTTCGCCGTGGTGTCATTCAGTACTTCTGCAACCGTTTCCATCTTCTCTGCTGCCTTTCAGTGCGTATCGTTTGTTCCCAAGCCCCTATCAGCTCACGATCGTCCCGACCGTCTTGCCCTTGATGACGCCTTCGAGGGCGTCCTTGTCGAAGAAGTCGAAGACGACGATCGGAATGCCGTTGTCCATGCACAGCGCGAACGCCGCCGAGTCCATGACCTTCAGCCGCTTCTCCAGCGCCGTCTCGTACTTGAGCGCGGCGTATTTCCGCGCCTTCGGGTCCTTCTTCGGATCCGCCGTGTAGATGCCGTCGACCTTCGTCGCCTTCAGCAGCGCGTCGGCGCCGATCTCGCTCGCCTTCAGCGCGGCGGCGGAATCGGTCGAGAAGAACGGATTGCCGGTGCCGCCGCCGAAGATGACGACGCGGCCCTTCTCGAAATGGCGGAGCGCCCGCCGCTGGATGAACGGCTCGGCCAGCTTCGGCATCTCGATCGACGTCATCACGCGCGTCGGCACGCCGATCGACTCCAGCGCATTCATCATCGCCAGCGCGTTGATGATCGTCGCCAGCATGCCCATCGAATCGCCGGTCACGCGGTTGACGCCCTTGCCGACGCCCGTGAGGCCGCGGAAGATGTTCCCGCCGCCGAGGACGATGCCGATTTCGCAGCCCATCGCGTGGATTTTCTTCACGCGTTCGGCCATGAAAGCGAGGTGCTGCGGGTCGATGCATTCGCCCGTCGCCCTGTCACCCAACACCTCCCCTGAGAGCTTCAGGAGAATGCGCTTGTACTTAAGCTTGCATGAAGAAGACTTTTTCACGCGTAGAATTGTATCATTTCACGAGTTTTTTGGCAATCTCGAAGGCTGAGTCAAAAACGAGGTCGGCCGACGCCACTTCCTCGGGCGTTCCGTAGCCGTAAGTCACGCCAACCGTCGCCACGCCGTTGGCCTTGCCCGCGTCGACGTCGCCCTTCGTGTCGCCGACCATGACCGCCGCTTCCGCCGCGACGCCCAGGTCTTTCAGCAACTTCGCCAGCAGGGCCGGCTTCCCGTAGCCCGTCCCGAACGTGTCGTAGCTCCAGACGCCGTCCATCAGCCGGTCCCAGCCGAACTTGCGGGCGATCAGCTGCGTCGCCGCATGGCGCTTGTTGGTCACGACGTACGTCTTGCCGCCGGCCCGGCGGATCGCCGCCAGCAGCTCGGGCACGCCGGGATACGGCGCCGTGTTCGGAAAGCCGCCGCAGTCGTAGCGCGGCTTGAACGCCGCAACCAGCTCCGCCACCAGCTCCGGCGTCGCGTCGTCGAAAAGATCGTAGACGATCTGCTCCAGCGGCGGACCGATGCGAAACACCTCGTCGAAGCGGGAGAGGTCCCGGCCGAGGGACCGGATGGCGGCCTTCCAGGCGGCGACGATGTCTTCGCCCGTCTGCGCCAGCGTGCCGTCAAGATCGAAGAACCAGTGGCCGAACATATGCGATTCGCCTTTCAGCGGCGGTATTCGGACTCGCAGTCGCGGACGGCCGCAATCGCCGCCTCGGGCGTCTCGACCGTCTCCAGCCGTTCCATCAGGTCCGTGCCGTGCGCCAGGATCGCCAGATGCGCGAGGATGTGCAGATGCTGCTCGTGGTCGGTCGAGCAGACGAGGAAGAAGTGCCGCGTCGGCTCGCCGTCGGCCGCGCCGAAGAAGATCGGCCGTTCGCCGCGGCCATAGGCGATGAAGCTCTCCTCGAACAGGTAGGGGTCGTGGAAGCGCGGATGGAGCAGGGCGACCCCCTCCCCGATGGCGGTCGACGCCGCCTCCTCGCGCGCGACCAGTTCCTTGAAGAGGCCCTCGGGATCGTACACCCTGCCGCCGCGATCCGCCAGGTCGGTCATGTCGCGCAGAACGCCCGCCTTCGTCTTCGCCCGGAGCGAGAGGTCGATCGTCGCGGCGGCGAACAGCCCGGAGACGCCCCAGTCCGCCCGGTCGGCGCGGCGGCTCTCGTCCATCATCGCGCGGTACTGCGCCCGCAGGCCCTTTTCCCCGACCGCCAGCAGGTTGCGCTGGGCCCACTCGTCCAGCGCGCGGTGCTCGAAGTACCATTCGTCGCCGCGCCGCTCCGCCTCGATTTCACCGCGCTGCGCGACGTGCCGCAGCTCGTTCGCCCCGAGGTGAACGTGTTCGGCCGCCTGCTTCAGGCTGAGGACTTCGCGCGCCATGCCCGCCCGGCCCTCCCGTCATGCGGTCGCCGTCAGAAACGTGGCGTTCCCGAAGACGTAAAGCACGTTTTCGGCCGCAGGGACGAGCAGCGTCTCGCCCTGGCGGACGGAGACGCCGTTCAGGACGGCCTCGCCCCGGAGGCACACCACGACGACAAAGGAGTCGCACTTGAGGTCGATCCGGCTCGCGTCCCGCACGACGACGCGGTTCACGTGGAAATACGGACAGCGGACGAGCTCGCTCGTCGGCACCGTCGAATCGTAGCTCGAACGGTACGCCGGCCACACGCGGTAGTCGATCGCGTCCTTCGCCTCCGCCACGTGCAGTTCGCGCTGGCGGCCGGCCGCGTCCTTGCGCCCGTAGTCGTAGACCCGGTAGGTGATGTCGCTCGTCTGCTGGATCTCGGCGACGAAGTTGCCGGCGCCGATGGCGTGCAGCCGCCCGGCCGGCAGGAAGAAGAGGTCGCCGTCGTGCGACTCGTGGCAGGCGACGAACTCGTCGAGGAAGCGCCCGCCCTCCCCGGAGCGGACCAGTTCTTCATACTGCTCGGGCGTCATCGGCTTCCGCAGGCCCGCGTAGATCTTCGCGCCCGGGTCGGCCTTGACGACGTACCACATCTCGGTCTTGCCGAACGAATCGTGCCGGGCCTTCGCGAGCGCGTCGTCGGGATGGACCTGCACCGACAGGTCCTGGCGCGAGTCGATGAACTTGATCAGCAGGGGAAACTGCCGGCCGAAACGGCGGTAGACGTCTGCGCCGACGAGCTTTTCGCGATAGCGGCCGATGAGCTCGCCGAGCGTGATGCCGACGTCCGGATCGTCCGGCAGGCCCCGCTCGGCGGTCACGCTCTCGTGTCCCGGCACGCCCGAAATCTCCCAGCTTTCGCCGACGCTCGCCGACGTCGCCGCGAGGCCCTTGAACGCCGCGATGCGGTCACCGCCCCACAGCTTCTCCCTGAGGCAAGGCATGAACTTGTATGGTCTCATAGTCGCCGCCCATTATACCAAAATCACGCCCGCCGCATCAGTCCTCCGCCCAAGCCCCGTCCGCGCCGCAGTCGCCGGCGGCGAGTTCCCCGGACCGCTGCCGGAGATACCGGTCCAGGAATTCATAGCCCCTTTCCGTCGCCCAGCGGGGCGGACGGTGTCCCGTCGCATGGTTGACGAACAGGAAGTCCGCCGGGTGTTCGCGGTACCAGGCGACGCGGTTGACCAGCTCCCGGCTGGACTCGTCGTCGTACTTGCCGGCGATGATGCAGAGGGGCTTGCCGCCTGAAGCCCTAAGCAGGGTGGTCGCGTCGAAGCCCGCCGCCTTCGCCAGCCGCTTCTTCTCGCCCCAGTACCAGACGTCGCCCCAGTTGGTCTGTTCCCAGCCGATGCCGAAGTCGCTGGCGACGACAACCCTGATGCGCGGATCGGTCATTCCCGCATAGAACGCCATCTTGCCGCCGAGCGAGTGTCCGAGAATGCCGATGCGGGACGAATCGATGCGGTCATCCGCCGCCAGCAGATCGACGAGCAGCCGCGTGTCAAAGGTCAGCTTGCCGATGCCGGTCCAGCCGGGCCAGTCGCGCCGCAGGGCCTCCCCGGCGTGCCGCCATTTCGCCCAGTCGTCCTTCGGGGCGCCCGCCCGGTCGTAGGTCAGATGATACGCCTCCGCCGAGACGGCGGCGTAGCCGCGCCGCACCAGATCGAGCATGTAGGGGATTCCGGCGAACCGTCGCAGCGGATCGTCCGCCTTCAGGTCGCCGGAATCCCGGTCACCCCTCGCCGGATCGAACCCCAGCATCGCCTCGGGAAAGTAGAACGGCACGACGACGGCAGGATGGCGCTGTCCGGACTTCGGCAGGACCAGCAGGACCTTCTGATGCGTGCCAGGGCCGTTCGCCTGCGAATAGCGCTCCACGAAACAGTCGCGGCAGGCATAGACCGCCTCCTTGCGAACGGCCCCGAGGCCGTCGCCGTAGCCCCTTGGCGCAGCCAGCCACTCCGCCGATTCCCGCACGATCTCGTAGTAGATGCGGCCGCCGGACGCGCTTTCGACGCTGGCCGTGAACGACAGTCCGTCGGACTCCGCCGTCGAAGCTATCCGTTCCGTGCGCGCACCGGTCGCATCAAGCGCCCACACCGAGCATGCGGACGGGGAGTCCAGCCGGACCAGGATGCGCGCGTGTCCCTTGCGCAGCAGCGCGGGAGTCCGCCCGAGCCGGAGCAGCCTGGCGCAGGAGTCGTCGGCATACGTCGTTCCATCGCCCTGCAGGTCGGTCAGGTGGACGACCAGGATGCGGCTGGCCGTCTTCAGGCTCCGGTCGTCCGGACCGATGGCGCTGGCCCAGACGGTCGCGGCCCCGCCGCCGGCCGCAAACCGGATGCCGCCGCAGTCCAGCAGGCCGCCGGGCGAGAGTCCGCCGGACGTCATCGGCGTGTTCACCCAGAAGCTTCCGATCTCGCGATTCAGGCCGAAGCGGTCGTCGCCGCTGACCGGGAACGGCGGCGTCTTCTGCATCCGCAGCCGATGGAGGGGCTGGTCGCTCCCGGCGCGGCAGGACGTCGCGACCCTGCAATGCCAAGCGTCCGTACACCAGGACCACGGGGCGACTTCGTACTGGCGTCCGCCGTTCTCGCCCGTCAGCTCGCGCCCGATGCCATAGACCTGTCCGGTCGGAGCCGCAGTCATGTCGCCCCGAAGATAGAGCGCGACCGTCGCACGCTCGGACGCCAGCGCGAGCGGATCCGAGACCAACGGAAAAAACGACGGGGCGCCGGCTCCCCTCAGCTGGTCCAGCGAGCTCGCATAGCAGAAGCGCCAGAGGCCATCCCAATCCTGCAAGGCGGCAAAGGTCCCGGCCAGCAGTCCGGCCGCGCCGCGGAATCGGCCGGTTCCGGGGAAATTCCACTCCGTCAGCACGAACGGCTTTCCATGTATGCGCGAGAAGGCGGCCTTGCACAGCTGCCGGACGCCCGACTCGACCGGATTGGCGGACAAGCACTCGGCCGGCATCTTCCACGGTCCGCCGAGAAACCGCGGATGGCCGACATAGCAATGGTTGTCCACGTAATCGTAGAGTTCCTCGCGCACGCCCTGGATCGCGCCATGGTCGGGAGGGCAGTTTTCGCTGGTGAGCAGCGCCTTCGCGCCCAGGCTCCGGAGATAGTCCTTCATCCGCAGGGCCGACTTGCGTTCGAGCGCCGCGTTGAAGAGGACGAAGGCGGCATTGTGCTTCCCCTGCGGGTCCACTTGGGCGAAGTCCGCCGGCGCGTCCGGACAGAAGCCGGGATCGGCCTGCCTGCCTGCCGCGAGGAACCTGCGCCAGGCCGCGCCGAGGACCGGATCGCGCGACTTGTCTTCGGGACCCTTCCACCCGGAAAGCAGCTGGCCCTCGTTCACCAGCGCCAGCAGCGGCATCGCCGGCTCGTCGGCGTAGCGGCGGCCCGTATACGGATTGACGTGGGTCAGGAACATTTCCGCGTAGCGGCACCAGTTCTCATAGGCGGGTTCCCACGCCTGCACGAGCGACTTGTAGAGGTTCTTGTTGGCGATTGCGCCCTGGCCGCGTTCGGCGAGGCCGATTTCCGACCATCGGACGACCCGAGCCACGTACAGGTCCGTCGTCAGATAGATTCCCGCTTCGACGCATTTGGCCACGAAGTAGTCGAAACGGTCGAGCGCCTCGGCGTCAAAGGACAGGCCAGGCCTGTCGGCCCCTCCCGCAAGCGCCTGCTCGTGATGATGGATGCGCACGGCGTTGTAGCCCATCCGGACCAGGTCGGTCACCAGGGCATCCGCCTCCTCATGCGTCGGGATCACCGCCGTCATGCAGAGGTTCGCGCCGCAGAAACGCTGTCTCGCTCCCGGAAGGCCCTCGAACTCGAAATGGCCGTCGACGTTGCGCAGCCAGCCGTGCCGGCCGGCCGGCGCATCCCGGGCGACCAGACAGGAAAAGTCCAGCGCGCTGCCGGCGCGAATGCGACCGGTTCCATTCACAGGGACCCACGGGCCATCCGTCGAAACGACAAGATTCGTCTCGACGTCCAGGGTTATTCCCATGTGCAGAAACGGCAGGACGGCCGCACCTCTCCGGTCGCACGAGAAAGCCGCAAAGCCGTCCAGTCCGCAGGCCCGCACTTCCTGAATTTCCCGCGCCATCCGGATGGCGTCGTCCTCGGTCGTTCGCCAGCAGGTCAGGCCGATTCCAGGGCGTAGCCTGACGGAAGAGCCCTCCAGGGCCTCCTGCTGCCGGCGGACGACGCGCCCGAATGCTTCGGCGTCCGCGTTCCAGTAGTCCATCGGGCAGACGAAGTCCAGCAGACCCTCGCGGCACCACGCGACCCAATCCTGCCCGTAGGTCTGGCGGGAGCTGGCCTGCTTCATGCAGACGGCCGCGGACAGCTGCACGCCCGGACATTCGCTGCGTACGCGCCGGGAGACTTCGCGGACGAGCGCCGTGACGTTCGAGCAGCGAAACTCCGTCCACAGCTCCGCCAGCCGGGAGTCGGTACGCACGTCGCCGGGCCAATTGGTCACCGTCACCGCGAACGTCTGCTCGAACCGCTTCCGGCATCCGTCGCAGAAGCAGGCGTCCGGCCCCGGATAGCGGATGTAGTCCAGCTGCAGGCCCGTTGGTCCCATGCACGCCAGGCGCAGGCAGTCCTCGACTTCGGCAGCCCGGTTGACTGGGTCGGACGGACACATCCACCGCGGTTCCTCCCTGCCGCCGGAGCGGACCTGCGCCGCGCCGGAGATTTTCGCCGGCGAATCCCGCCGTGTCCGCCAGCAGACCTTCCAGAGGTGGCACTCGAGTCCATTGCTGCGGCAGGCGGCGAGACAGCGGTCCGCCGGCAGGATTTCGCCGGCGTACGCCAGGTTCGGCAAGACCGCGTTGAAGCCGTGTCGCCTGAGTTCCCGCGCGGCCGCATCCCAGTCGCCGAGGCCGCCTGGAATCTTGCCGTCCGCACACCAGAACGCCCGCCACTCGCCCCGCTTTCCCTTCTGCGCGGCGAGCCACGCGCGGTCGGCAGCCCGCCGCTGGTGCGCGGCGCGGCGAAAGGCCGCGCACCGCGCTTCCCACTCGGGAACCAGACGGGCGAGCAGTTCGGCGAGGAAGTCGTCGGACTCCTCGCCGCGTCGGCGCCAGACGTCCTTGAGGCAGATGCCGGCGGGGGTTTCGGCGACCTCCTCCCGCTCCGCGCCGCGAACAATTCCCATCAGCCGCATGAGGCCGCTGTCACGTCCGCGGCAGACGAGCAGCCGCCCTCCCGCCGCGCGGAACCGGCGGAGTGCCGACAGGGCGGCCGCCGGCACCTGCGGGTTGCGGGGCAGGACGACCAGCCGGATGCCCGACAGGTCGACGGCATCGAACTCGCGGTCCGAGACCTCGGTCACGGCAAAGCCGGCCTTACGCAGCCGTTCGGTCATCTCCGAGGCCCAGAGGACGCACGGCTCGCCAGGCGACTCGGCCTGGCAGCCGTCGCCGCGCAACACCGCGATCTCCGGCTGCTGCGGCAAAGGACGGATCCGACCGATGCCGAAGACCGTGTCGTTCGTGCCGCCGCGCCACAAGGCGATTCTCAGGCCCGAAATCCTGCTCCAGCCCGCTGGCCTGCCTTCGGACACGGCGAAGCGGTCCTTGGGCAATTCGACGCGATTCCACCGCGAGGTCAGCGTCGGGCTGAACGCTCCCGAATACCAGCCGTCGCCGCTGCGCAGGTAGACGGAGAACGCGGAGACGGCACGCGCGTCCTCGCAGCGAAAGTCGAAGGCGATGCCGGCGGCCCGCGAGAGATCGCCGACAAAGCCGACGTCGCGGAAAGCCCGTTCCGCACGATTGGTCGAGAAACCGGCGACGAACGTCTCCTCGCCGTCGGGGCAGATGGCCGACGAATCCAGAGTCGCGCCGGCGCAGACCGAGGCGAGCAGGACGGAACG
This sequence comes from Kiritimatiellia bacterium, assembly GCA_051884805.1. GTDB lineage: Bacteria > Verrucomicrobiota > Kiritimatiellia > RFP12 > UBA1067 > UBA1067. Next base: position 10,036 of record JBJEWA010000005.1, read on the forward strand.
CGGCAACTTCATCGAAAGACGAGCACCGCCCCCACCCTCGGGCGAAAGCCGGCGAGCCAGGCTCCGCCCGTGTCGCCCTCGCCGGCGGCGTAGGTCCAGACGACGGCGTTGATTCCACGGTCGCACGCCAGGCTCACGACATGGGTTCCCGCCTGGAGCTGCCGCACGGCTTCGCCGTTGACGGCGACGGACAGCGTTCCGTTCCCCGTCACTTCCATCCGGCACTCGACCTCGACGGTCCTGCCGTCGTCGGCCTTGGCATACGTTGCGGAGAGGCTGCCCGAAGGGAGGAAGACCCGTCCGTCGCGCCCGACCACCTCGCCGGACGCGCCGACGACGGAGAACCGCCGGCTGCCGGAGAGTCTTGCGGCGTATTCGGGGCGCCAGTCGGCCTCGACGGCGCCGACGTCCATGCGTCCGTTGTATACGCGCTGGCCGCCGTTCGCATCGGTCTCGCCGCCGACCACGTCCGCCCAGGCGTCGGAATCGCCGGCGTCGACGGCGGGGTTGGCGAGCGCCGGTCCGCGAACGCCGTCAAAGACCAGCAGCGACGGATCGACCAGGACGCAGCTGTCGTCGATCGTGCTCACCGTCGTGTCGATGTTGTGGTCCGACGGGATGACGCAGCGGACAAACCGATTGGCCCGTTCGTTGCCAAACACGCGGCTGTGGCCGAAGAGACAGTCGGCGATTTCGCCGTCTTCATAGCAGCCATGGAGCAGCGCAGTCGGCCCGCCGTCAAAGCCGCGGTTAAGCGATCCGAGCGTCGAATGCTTGACCAGGCGCATCGAATACATCGGCTGGGAGCCGGTGTTGGCGTCGACATAGCAGCCCAGGACCCGTGCGTCGCGCAAGGCCGAATTGAAGGAGGACGCCAGGTTGCCGACGATGCGGCAGCGACGGTAGGTGCCGCCCCAGCCCGCCGCCGTGCGCGGCGCGACGCAGTTCGAGATGGTGCAGTCGGCGATTTCCGCCGACGCGGCGCCGGCGAGCACGCCGGCCGCGCTGCGGTCGTCGTACGACGACTCGATCCGCCCCGTCCGACCGTCCAGCAGGGTGAAGCCGCACAGCCTGGCGCCGACGCCGAGATAGGCGCACCGGACCGCATCCGGACCGCATCCGTAGCCGTCCGCATCCTGCGTCGCCGCCCTGCCCCGGATGAACGTCACCTCCCTGCCTTCGGTCGCGACCAGCGTCACGCCGTCCGGCACCACGGCCCGGGAGGCCACGGTTATCGCGTTGTCCGTCGCGGCGGTCACGAACTTGCCGTGCAGGGCGCTGCCCTCGTCGTACGTGCCGGGGGCGGCATGGACCACATCGCCCGCGATCGCATAGGTCAGGGCCGCCGCAAGCGTGCGCTTGGGAGCGTTCGCGGAGCCGCCGTTCTGCGAATCGTCCGGCGCACCGGCGTTGGCATACCAGTTGGTCGAATAGACGGCGGAAATCACCGGCGCGGCGACCGACGACGCCGGAATCGCATAGGTGAAGGTGGTGCCGGACGCCGCCTGCAGCACGCCATCGACCGCAAAACCCAGCAGGTTGCGCGTGCCGGCTTCGGTGGCTTCGACCGTGACCGACCCGTCCGCTCCGGCGGGGACGCGGCCAATCGGCGCGACGCCCCGGTCCTGCGCCGAAGTCACCCATGCTGCGGCCAGCAGGTCCTGCCGCGCCCCGGCGACCGAGGTCCCGTCCGGCAGGAAACGGATGCGGTTGCCGTTGAAATCGCCGCCGGTGAACCGCCACCAGTTCTCCTCGGCGTCCGTCCGGCCGAGGCCGACGGCCGGGGAGGTCTGGAAGATGCGGTAGTCGCCCGACGCCGCGTCGGCGAACTGGGGATCTGCATTGAGGCGCGAGCCACCGGTCGTTCCGCAGCCGCAGACGATCGAGCCGAGGCACTTGACGTAGGTCGCGGTACGGTCGTCGGAAACGGAGATGCAGTTGTAGACGGTGCCGTCGCGGTACGGCACGAACCCGGTCGCGTCAATCGTGCAGTGGGCAAGCGTGCTCACACGAGAAACGCCGTCGGACGATTCGTTCCCCGAGAAGACGCAGGACAGGAAATACGCCTGCCGCGCCACCGCCAGGTTGTTCGGGGACGCGGACGCCGCCGCGGTCAGCACCCGGTTGTCCGCGATCCGACAGCGCGCATAGCTGCCGCCGACGATGAGGTTCTGCGGGCTGACGTTGTTGGAGACGATGCAGTCGTTGAACATCCAGCGCCCCCAGTTGTAGTTGCCGATTATCGCCCTGCTCACGACGCCGTAGTTCGCCGGCTGCGAGACGTCCTCGTCCGTCGACTTGCAGTTGGCGCGACCGCCGGCCAGGGTAAACCCGCTGAAAGTCACGAACGGCCCGTTGTTCTCCTGCCCCGTCACGCGCACGGCATTGGGGCCGCAGCCGCATTCGCCGGTACCTTCCGTGTCCGGATCGGATGCGCCCGCGATGACGGTCTGTTCCGGCCCCGCTTCCGCGATAAACCTGGCATTGACGTAGTCCGGCATGACGACGCGCGCCCGGTAGCCGAGCTTTTCGCTCGTCATGTCGTCGTTGTCGTAGACGCCGGGCTTCACGACGAACACTTGCGAAGCGTAGCTGAAGTTCAGCTTGCCACTGATCGCCTCGGCGAAGGAACGGAACGGCTTTTCCGCCGTGCCGTCGGCGTCCCCCTCGTAGGATGCGTTGCGGTCGATGTAGCTTATGGCCGAGGCCGAAGCGGAATAGGCGCTGTCATGGCCGGTCGGCGGCGCCGAGATCCAGCAGGAGTCGTTGGCGTCCAGCGGCAGAACCGGGGTGTAGATCGGATTGCCGTCGAACCAGTTGTCCGCATTGCGCACGGCCTGGGCGGCATTGACGGCCTCGGCCCGGAACAGGTACTGGGTCGGATAGCTCATCGCCCACACGTAATTGGTGTGCGACGCGGGGACCATGCAGCCGTCAACCCCGGTCCGTGCCGCCGAGGTCGAACGCAGCTCGATGAGGCCGCCCCGCGGCTCGACCGGATGCTGGCACGCGCCCGGATGCAGCTCGCCCTCGACGAGGCTCACCGGCTTGCGTTCGAAGTCGAGATCGAGATAGGCTTCCACGATCTTGGCCTTGGCGTCCGCGACCGAACTGATGCCCAGCGCCGAGGATCCCGAGAGCAGCCGCGCGTCGCCCAGCAGGGGCGCCGCGATCAGCCGCTTCTCGCCGACGACGGTGCCGCCGGCGATTCCGACTTTGGTCGCATTGGCGTAGGTCGCGCACCCCGACAAGGTGATTTCGGCGCGGTCTTCGAAGAAGTCGTCGAAAATGCAGCCGTAGAACGTGGTCTTGGCCGTGTAGTGCAGCGCCTTAAGCTGGTTGCCGGCGAAGGTGCAGTGGAAGATGCCGTTCGGATAGACGCAGACGCCGCCCGAGCCGCCGTTGCCGGTCAGGACGCACCAGACCAGGTAGGATTCGCGGGCGGCGGCACCGGAGCAGAAAACGGCGTAGGGCGTACCCGTCCAGTTGTTCCGGATCAGGCAGCGCGCGGCCTTCATGGCGTAGAGGCCTCCGCCCTGGACGGCCGCACAGTCCTCGATCGTGCAGTCGACCAGCCAGCTGACGCAGCCGCCGAAGGAACAGGCGCCGCCGCCGCGACACGCTAACGAGGCCAGGCTGCTGTCGTATTGCGTGGCGCCGCCCTTCAGAGTGAAGCCGCGCACGACGGCGCCGGCGGATGAGCTGCCGAAGCCAAGGCAGCGCACCGCCCCGACGCCCAGTCGGCCACCATGGCCTTCCGGGACCTGCCTGCCGACGATGAAGGTGTCGTTCCGGTCTCCGGTCGACACGACCGTCACCTTCTTGTTGATCCAGAGACGGTTGAGCGAAACGCCGTCGCCGCCATCCGCCGTCGGCGAGACGATTTCGCCGGTATCGTAGACCCCCGGCTCGACCCAAACCGTGTCGCCGGCGGCACTGGCGTCAACAGCGGCCTGAATCGTCCGGAAGTAGGTCGCTCCCCCGGCGTCGGCCGCCGCCGCCGAGTCGTCGCCCGTCGCCGCCACATACCGGTCGGTCGATCCGTCGCCCGACCAGACGTAGGTGGACCGGTCGGCCTGGTTGTATCCCCTCGGCACGGCCGCTTCCTTGGCGCCGGCCCGGTTGACGGGAGCGCCGAAGGTCTCGGTCAGCGGCCAGTATCCGACCAGTCCGGTCTCCGTTCCCGCCAGCGCGCCGGACCGGGCGGCGACGATTTCCTCAGCCGTCCTGACCCGGTCCCAGACCCGCACCTCGGCCATCGACCCGGAGTAGGCGTAGCCAAAGCCGAAAGCCACCGCCGGGAGCGACCCGGCGTAGTCGTCCGCCTCGGCTTCGAGGACGCCGTCAAGGTAGAGCTTGAGGCTGGCGCCGCTGCGGGTCACCGCGACGTGCACCCAGGAGCCGTCCAGCTGCGTAGTGCCGCAAAGCCGCCGGTTGGCGCCGCCGAGCCGGTAGAGCAGCGCCAGCTTCGGCACGTTGCCTGTCTCTTTAGCGCTCTTGCGCACTTCGAGCAGAAGTCTTCCCTCGCTTTTCCAGTCCGTCTGGCCGAGGATGCGGTTCTCGGCCCAGGTCAGTCCCGGTGCGGACGGCTTGACCATGGCTTCCCACGTGAAATCCGCATCGCCGAGCAGACTGACGCCGGTTTCGACGAATTCAGTCTGCTGGGCGGCGTTACCACTCGGGGAGAAACTCAGTGCCGCGAACGCGGTCCGCACGGGCAGGAAACAGGCCAATACCCCCCACCCCCATATCAGAAAGGCTGCCTTGGTCAGTCGGTTCATGTTCTCCCTCCCGTGTGGGTGTGTGGCAAAAATCTCCGCTGCCGGACTACTGGCAGGCGTCGATCGCCTGCTGGAGCGTCACCGGCTCGCCGCCGCGCTTCGCCGACAGCTCGGCCGCCTCCATGAACGCGAAGATCTCCAGCGTCTCCTCGGGCGGGAACGGCGCCTCGCCCGTGCGGAAGAACTTCACGATTTCGCGCAGCAGCGGCTGATAGCCCTGGTAGCCGTCGTAAATCACCAGCGGATTCCGCTTGTCCGCAGGCTTCGCCGGCAGGATGTAGCCGGAGTGGACCCACTGGTCGCGCATCAGGCGGAGTTCGCCCATGCGGCCGTCCTTCCAGACGGCGTTGACGACGTCGTCGGTCTCGTTTCGGAAGCAGGACACCCGATCGACCCCCATGCCCATGATGGCCACCATCGGCTCGAAGCCGTGGATCGCATACCACGAGTAATAGCCGTGCGTCCCCTGCTCCTCCATCGGCGCGGGCGAGGTCAGCGCCACGCCGCGGATCGGGCCGTACTCGCCCCGGCGCGCCGCCGTCGCGACCGGGGTGAAGCGCAGCGCCGAGGCCGAGAAGTACTTCGCCCGGTACCGCTTGCCGAGTTCGTAGATCCGGCGGGCGTCCCGGAGGTTGTGGGCCAGCGGCTTGTCGATGAAGACCGGCTTGCCGGCCTGGAAGACCTTCTCCGCCTGCCAGAGGTGCTCGCGCCCGTCGTTGGTTTCGAGGCAGACCGCATCGACCTTCGCGAGCAGCTCGTCGATCGACGGGACGATCTCGACGCCCATTTCCCGGATCTGGGCGAGGTACTTCGGGTAGCGGTTGGTCGACGAGACGATGTCCTTCGACCCCCACTGGTACGCGGCGACCATGCGGAACCCGTCGACGTCGGGGTCCTTGTCCACGTTCATGATCTTCGTGAACGCGATGGCGTGGCTCGTGTCCAGGCCGATGATGCCGACGCGGACGACGGCGAGGAGCAAGGCGACTGCGGACATCAGGCCACCTCCCAGCCCTTGGCGTATTCGCGTCCCCAGAGGTTCCGGGCGGCCGCACTGGCGCCCAGCAGCCGGCCGGTCGCGGGATCGACCTTCAGCAGCTCGCCCGTGAGCTGGGCGATGTTGCCGACGAGCGGCAGGTAGGTCGACTTGACCGCGATCTCGGCGTTCGCCCGGCAGAGCCGCTGGTTCCGCTCGCGGATCGCCTGGAAGAAGTTCTCGAAGTGCGCCGGCGTGGAGTCGCTCCAGCCCGCGCCGGAGCGGTCGTTGGTGTTGGTGATCTGGGAGGCGGCCGGCTTGCCGTCGGAGGTCATCTCGCGGACCTGGACGCCGTCCCGGTCGTAGACGAGCACCGCGCCGCCGGGGCAGAAGAGCGCCGAGCCTTCGGTGCCGAAGACCATGGCCGCCGTGCCGAAGCCCATGAACGCGTGCTTGGCGAGTCCCTGCGAGCCGGAGGTACCCTCCCAGGTGACGAACCGGCCGTCCGGGTAGGTGTAGGCCATCATCTGGGTGTCCGGCCACTCCCAGGCCGAATCCTCCGGCATGAAGTACTTGCCGCCGGTCGAGACGACCGTATCCGGATAGTCGCCGCCGAGGCACCAGCGCACGACGTCGGTGAAGTGCACCTGGTTGTTGCCGCATTCGCCCGTGCCCCACTTGCGGAACCAGTGCCAGTTGTAGTGCACGACGTTCTCGCGGAACTGCTCGCGCGGCGCGCAGCTCTGCCAGAGGTCCCAGTCCAGCCAGGCGGGCGCGTCAGTGACGGCGCCTTTCGCGACCGGCGCGCGGCAGGTGTTGTACCAGCACTTCGCGTAGCGCGGCACGCCGATGAGGCCCTGTTCGCGGATCTCCGCGACCGCCTGGAGGTACGACGGGGCGCTGCGGCGCTGGCTGCCCATCTGGAAGACGGCGCCGGTCTCCCGCCACGTCCGGAGGATCGTCTCCAGCTCCGCCGGGCAGTAGGCGCACGGCTTCTCGACGTACACGGCCTTGCCCGCGCGCATCGCCATGATGGCGGAATAGGCGTGGAAGTGGTCCGGCGTCGCCGAGACGACCGCGTCGACGTCGCGCATCTCGAGCACCTTGCGGAAGTCCTTCTCCTTCACCGGCGTCGCATAGCCGTCGCAGGCGAGGGTGGCGGCCGCGAAGTCCATCGCGCGCAGGTCGGGGTCGCACACGCAGGCGACTTCGACGTTCCGGCACTTGAGCAGCGCGCTCATGAGCGCCATGCCGCGGCCGCCCTTGCGGCAGCCGACGAGCGCGACGCGGATGCGGTCGGAGGCCGGCCCGGGCAGGCCGCCAAACGCGGAGCCGGCCAGGGCGAACGCCCCCGCGCCGACGGATGTCCTGAGAAATTCCCTTCGGTTCATCGTTGTTTCCTTTCGTTTCACATGATGTCGCCGGCCGCCAGCTTCGCCGCGCTGGCCGGTTCGAGATAGAGCGTCGCGTTGTCGCTGCGGCGGAGCACGGTCGCCGGACACCGCTCGCCGATCTCCCAGGTCAGCGTGCGCAGCACCGCCTCGGCCTTGGTGGCCGCGGGCACGACGCAGAACTTCCAGGTGGCGCGCATCAGCGTCGGGCAGGTCAGGGTCATCGCGCGTTCCGGGACGTCCTCGAACGCCGCGAAGCAGCCGTCGTTCACCTGCTGCCGGCGGCAGACGTCGTCGAGCCGCACCGGCTTCACCCACTTCGGGTCGGCGAAGTCCGCCACCGGCGGGTCGTTGAACGCGATGTGCCCGTTTTCGCCGATGCCCATGACGACAATGTCCGCCGGATGGGCCTTGAGCAGCGCCGCGTACCGCTCGCTCTCGGCCTCCGGGTCCGTCGCCGTGCAGTCGATGAGGTTCACCGACTTGAACGGCACGAGGCCGAAGAGGTGCGCGACGAGAAAGTTGCCGAACCCCTGCGGGGCGGAGCGGTCGAGGCCGATGTACTCGTCCATATGGAACGCGTTCACGCGGCCCCACGGGATGTCCGCGAATTCCGTCAGCGCCTTCAGGACTTCGTTCTGCGACGGCGCCGCCGCGAAGATCATGTTGATCTCGTCCTGCTCCGCCAGCAGCGCGAGCATGCGGTCGTGCACGTCCTGCGCGGCCACGCGCCCCATTTCCGCGCGCGTCGGCATCACCTTGACCGTCAGCCGGTCCTTCCTGAACTCGCTCGTCGTCGCCTGCTCCTTCATCTCCGCTCCTGCTCCTTCATCTCCACTCCTGCTGCCGAATCCGCCGGTTGCGGCCCGCCGCCCCCGGCCGGCGCCGCGCACGGCCTTCCGGCGCATATGATACCACAAACGGCCGCCGGCGGACACGGACTGTTATTGCAAATTATGGCGTGCGCTTTTGCAAAATCATCAAAAGCATCGCATTTGAACCAGCGTACGCAACATCCCGCAGCGCTGAGTGAGAATGTAAATGCATAGATTCATATCGCAATAAGGAGGGAAGCTTTGCTATAATCGCAGCCATGAGAACCGCATCAGACAGATCACGCTTTCGTGCGAGAAATCGTTCCGGCGACTTCATGACACGGAAGTGATTTCGTGAAGGATGACCGGTTTGTTGCCAAAGATACATACGACATATTGGTTCTGAAAGTGGTGGAATTGGGAAATCATTGCGAGCACAGATCACACAAGGGAAGGGGAATCCCATGCCGCTTACATCTGACATCAACAAGAAGGACATGACCGAAGAAGATATCAAGAATCGGTTTGTCACGCCTGCGCTCAATCGAGCTGGATGGGAAAACGAACTCATCTTGATGGAGAAGTATTTTACGGATGGCCGGATTATCGTTCCCGGCAAGGGCAAGCGCCATGCGAAGAAGGAGGGCAACAAGGCCGACTACATCCTCTTCGCCGAGCCGAATCTGCCCATCGCCATCGTGGAGGCGAAGGACAACAACCAGCCCGTCTCCGGCGGCATCCAGCAGGCGATTCACTACGCCGAAATCCTCGACCTGCCATTCGCCTTCAGCTCGAACGGTGACGGCTTCTGCGAATACGACCGCACGACAGGCAATCAGCGTCCCGACATCCCGCTGGATGGCTTTCCGACTCCCGCCGAGCTGCACAAGCGCTACTGGGACAGCCGCAATCTCCAGCCCGCCGAACGTGCCGTTGTCGACACGCCGTATCACTACGACATGGAAACCTATCCGCCTCGCTACTATCAGCGCATCGCTATCAACCGCACGGTCGAGGCGGTCGCCAAGGGCGCGAAACGCGCGCTCCTCGTGATGGCGACCGGTACCGGCAAGACCTACACCGCGTTTCAGATTATCCACCGTCTCCACAAGAGCGGCCTCAAGAAGAAAATCCTCTACCTTGCCGACCGCAACATACTCATCGACCAGACGATGGCGCAGGACTTCAAGCCGTTCAAGAAGGTGATGACGAAGGTTCAGCAGAAGAACATCGACTCGTCCTTCGAGATCTACATGTCGCTCTACGGACAGTGGGTCGAGTACGACAAGGACTCGCAGAAGGCAGACGCGGAAATCGACGTGTCGAAGACGAAGCAACCCTTCGAGTCGCTCTCGCCCGACTTTTTCGATCTCATCATCGTCGACGAATGCCATCGCGGGAGCGTCCGGGACGATTCGGAATGGAAGCGCATTCTCGAATATTTCTCGTCCGCCACGCAAATCGGCATGACCGCCACGCCTAAATCCATCGAGGGCGCGGACAACCTCGACTACTTCTGCAAGGAGACGAACGGCGAGCCGCTTTACGTCTATTCCCTCGCGCAGGGCATCGCCGACGGATTCCTCGCGCCGTACCGCGTCACGCAGTCGTTCCTCAACATCGACCTTGAGGGATGGAAGCCCGAGCCGGACGAGAAAGACCTCTACAATTATCTGATCGAACAGCGTCTTTACAACCGCGCCGACATGGGGCGCAAGCTCGCGGTCAACGTCCGCCGTCAGATCGTCGCTCGCCGCATCACGAAGATGCTCCACGCCATCGGGCGCAAGACGAAGACCATCGTGTTCTGCCCGGATCAGGAGGAGGCGCTGGAAATGCGAAACCTCCTTGTCCAGATGAATCCTGACGAATGCAGGAAGGACAGCCGTTACGTGATGCGCATCACGTCCGATGACGCGGCGGGCAAGAAACAGCTCGACAACTTCATCGACCCGGACGAGCCTTATCCCACTATCGTCACGACAAGCGAACTCCTCGAAACCGGAGTCGACTGCAAGACGTGCGGCCTCATCGTGTTCGATAAAGAGGTCGAGTCCATGACCAGGTTCAAACAGATGGTCGGGCGCGGTACGCGCATCAACGCCGCAAAGGGAAAGTTCTTCTTCGACATCCTCGACTTCCGCAACGTCACGTCCAAATTCGCCGACCCCGACTTCGACGGCATCGCGGACACGAAAGGCTCCATCATCTATGATGACGGAGAGGAGAAAGATCCGGACGATGGCATTGAAGATCCGCCGGGACCCTACACGCCGACCAAATTCCACATAGTCGGTCCCGGCGACTGCAAGATCGTCCACGAAGTCGTAAAGATCCTCGGCGCGGACGGCAAGCTCACGACGATGTCCGTGAAGGACTATACGCGCAAGGCCGTGCTGCGCCAGTTCGCCACCCTTGATGACTTCATCGGCAAGTGGTCGGCGGCAGAGCGCAAGCAGGCAATTCTCGACGAACTCGAAAAATCCGACATACCGCTTATGATCGAGCAGGTGCAGGCTGAAAACCCGAAGCTCGCCGACAAGGACGCCTTTGACATCATCCTGCACCTTGCTTTCGATCAGAAGCCGCTTACGCGCCGCGAACGCGCGGAGAACGTGAAGAAACGCAACTACCTCGCCAAGTACGAGGGCAAGGCCCGTCAGATACTGGAGACCCTGCTCGACAAGTATGCCGACGGCGGCGTTCGGGAACTCGAAAGCGACAGCATTCTCGATATCCCGCCGCTGGACGCGATCGGCACCCCGTCCAAGCTTGTGGCCTTCTTCGGCGGGCCGGAGAACTTCGAGAAGGCCGTGCGCGAACTCGAGAATGAACTTTACAGAAAGGTCGCATAGGGACAATGGCAACGCAAAACCTCATCAAGCGTCTTCAGAACATCATGCGCCGCGACGCCGGCATCAGCGGCGACGCGCAGCGCATCGAGCAGATGGTGTGGCTGTTCTTCCTCAAGGTCTATGACGCGCAGGAGACGGAATGGGAGTACAAGGCTTACAAGGCCAAGCGCAAGTTCGTCTCCATCATCCCGGAAAAATACCGCTGGCGCAACTGGGCGCACGCCAAGGACGCCGACGGAAAGGATGTCGGCACCGCCCTCACGGGAGAAGAATTGCTCACGTTCATCAACGAGCTTTTCGCCGCGCTCAAAGGCATCGTCGTCACGCCGGAAACGCCCATGCGACAGGCAATCGTCCGCGAGGTGTTCGCCGACTTGAACCAGTACCAAAAGAACGGCATTCTTCTCCGCCAGGTCGTAAACGTCATCGACGAAATCGACTTCTCCGATGCCGAAGACCGCCACACCTTCGGCGACATCTACGAGGGCATTCTCAAAGACCTCCAGAGCGCGGGCAACGCCGGCGAGTTCTACACGCCCCGCGCCCTCACGGACTTCATCGTCTCGCGCCTCGATCCGAAGCTCGGCGAACGGTTCGGCGACTTCTCGTCCGGCACGGGCGGATTCCTCGTTTCGACGCTGAACCACCTCCACGCGCAGGTCAAGACGACCGCCGACCGGGCAAAGCTCCAGACCGCCGTGCTCGGTCAGGAATGGAAGCCGCTCCCATACCTCTTGAGCATCACGAACCTTCTTGTCCACAACATCGACGAGCCGAACATCCGCCACATGGATTCGCTCGGCAAGCGGCTCAAGGACTGGAAGCCGGACTGCGACGTGATTGGCATGAATCCGCCCTACGGCGGCAGCACCGAGGCGAGCGTGAAGTCCAACTTCCCCTCCGAGTTCCAGACATCCGAAACGGCCGACCTCTTTATCCTGCTCATCATGCAGCGGCTCAATCGCGGTGGTAGGGCAGGCGTGATCATCCCCGACGGTTTCATGTCCGGCACGGACGGCGCAAAGCTTGCCATCAAGCAAAAACTCCTGCGCGAGTTCAATCTGCACACGGTAATCCGTCTCCCCGGCAGCATCTTCTCGCCCTATACGGGTATCGCCACAAACATCATCTTCTTCGATCGCCCCGAGGCGACGCCGGAAGAAGGTGCCGTCGTCACGAAGGACGTGTGGTTCTACCGCCTCGACATGCCGGAGGGCATCAAGCACTTCTCCAAGACGAAGCCCATGCGCCTTGAGCATTGTCAGCCGATCATCGACTGGTGGAACGACCGTAAGGAATTGGCAGGAGACGAGATCGGCGACAAGTCGCGCCGCTTTACCGCAGAGAAGATTCTTGCCGGAAACTGCAATCTCGACCTCTGCAAGTTCCCGGTCAAGCAGGACGAGCTGCTTCCGCCAAAGGAACTCATGGCCCGCTACCGCGAAGAGCGCGGCAAGGTGGATGCCAAGATCGATGCCGTCCTTGCTCAGATTGAATCGATATTGGAGGCAAAATGATATCTACGCAAGGGCAGTGCAGATCGCAATTGCCAATTCCCGAAGTCGCGCGGACACTTCGTCGTTTTGACGAGGAAAGGGGTTAATAATGAAAACCATAGTAAAGACGGCTGATTACTTCACCTGGATTGGCGATCTTAAGAAGCGCTATCGTTCTACGCAAATCAAGGCGGCTGTTTCGGTGAATGCCGCGCTCCTTGAGTTCTACTGGAGTCTCGGCAGGGATATCTGCGAAAGATATTCGGCAAGCAGGCTTGGTAATCAATTCTATAAAATGCTCAGTTCGGATTTGAAGACATGTCTTCCAGATGCCCATGGGCTTTCGCCGTCCAGCCTCAAGTATAGCGGCTATTTCTATCGTCTTTACGGAAAACTTGCAATAGGTCAGCAGGCTGCTGACCTGCATATAGAATCGAGTCAGCAAGTTGCTGACCCGGGCGCTCTGCCAAGGGGTGAAAAGTCGAGCGCTTTGCGTGGCGAAACACTGATGCCGTCAATCGGGGATTTGCTTGTGCGTGTGCCATGGGGACATCACATGTTGATTATCGACAAGTGTGGCGACGACATGACCAAGGCCTTGTTCTATGTCCGCAAGACCGTGGAGAACGGATGGAGCCGGAATGTCTTGGCGGTAGAAATCGCCAGCGACCTGTACTCTCGGCAAGGCAAGGCCGTCACGAACTTTGCGCTGACGATGCCAGCGCCTGACAGCGATCTTGCGCAGCAGCTCACCAAAGACCCCTATATCTTCGAGGTGCAAGGTCTGACGGAGCAATACCGCGAGACAGAACTCACCAAGGCAATGTGCGACAACATCGTCCGGTTGCTAAACTCAATGGGTAAAGGTTTTGCCTTTGTCGGGCGGGAGCATGTTGTTGAACTGGATGGCAAGGAGTATCGCATCGATCTCCTTTTCTACTGCATTCCGCTCCATCGGTATTTTGCTGTCGAGGTTAAGACAGGGGAGTTCGAGCCGTCGTATCTCGGACAGCTTCAGGGCTATGTGGCGGCTTGCGACATGGCGCTCAACACGCCGCAGGAGAATCCAGCCATCGGGCTTCTCGTGTGCCGCGGCAAGAATGCGCCGCTCGCCAAATATCTGCTTGGCAAGATCGACATGCCGATTGGCGTGTCCGACTACGAGCTTCTGCGTAAAGTGCCGGATGATTTCAAGAGTCAGTTGCCGACAATCGAGGAAATCGAGGCAGAACTGGCTAACATGGAG
>JBJEWA010000006.1:0-23507 GCA_051884805.1 Kiritimatiellia bacterium
AGCCGCTTGTCGCCGAGGCGAAGCTGACCTCGGTGAAGGTGGAACTGGAGGCGGAGCAACAGGCGCCTGACATGGCGTCGAGCAAGAAACGGCATGTATACGGTGTTTTTGAAAAAGTACACTTCAGAATGTTCCCTGATGATATAACAGCATCCATCAACATTTCATGTGAAGATAATGTAATTGCGATAACGGGTGATTATTTCTATTGCACTCCACGAGGCGGCCACGGTCAGGCGTTGCTTACAACGCATTCGATTACATATTCAGTAGGTTTTGACATCTTGAACCCGGAAATCTGTGCGACCAATGCGCGGGCGAATGATATACCTGAGGTTCAGCCGGTGAACGGCGAGGCGGGGCATTTGATTCTGCGAATGGATATGTTCGTGAAGCCATTTTACGTGGCCTTTAGGGGCTTGAACATTCAGGAAGTTCCAGATAACAGTCAGTCATGCCCGCATAGCGGTTATTATGATGACATGGCCAAAGGCGGTCCGTGGTCTCATATCGAGGGCGACAATCTGGCTGGTAGATGGAATGAGGTAAATGCCCTTGGGTTTTATGGTATTGACTCTGCCGGAAGATTTTCGAGATATGATCCGCCTTTGAGTTCCGGTATGAAAGTGTGGGCGATTCCGATGGCCTGGTCCCCACTTCCAAACGATGCGTTTAGGCAAATGTTTGATCCAAACCCGACAACGCAACGATTTACCTTAAGCGCCGATGGAACATTTCGAATTGAAAAATCCGGCCATTGGGCAGAGCGGACAGTCGATGGGGTTGTCGTAGTCGATGGCAACAATGTGGATTGATTGATAAGCGGGGAGCTCAATATGCATTATCGTGATCGCGTCATGCGCTTTTGCACGGCAATTGTCGGAGTCTTGCTTGTGCTCGCAGCCGTCAACCAAATCAACCGTCGCAGCCCGAAGACGGAATACCAGGTCGAGTTGCGCTTCTTCATCTCGCAGACAAACGGTGACAACCTAATGCAGAAGTGCGGGAGTCTCGAAAAGTCGAGAAGGCGACAGGAATGCATCCGGCTGTAACGCGACTGGTCTGATGTTTGGCGGTATGGATCCAAGAGCCGAAGCCAGCCTTTGTTCCTTGAAGTGCTGAAAGCGGCGAGGAAATGCACGGATACGACTTGTTTGACAGACGACGAATTGCACACACTGGTCAAAAATGTGCAATTTGTCGTCGAAGACGACGCTTCGGGATCATTGCCGGTCATAGCGAAGGTTGTCGTGCGTGCGAAAGATCTTCGGATTGCAGAAGCCCTTGTCGGGATTTACCGGGAATGTCTTTCGAAGTATGTTGCGGAAGCGAACACCGAGCAAGAGGAACGTGCTACCTCAGCATATCGAGGAGAGTGTCTGGCAAAGGAAAACGCATTGGCGGAACTACGGTCGCGGTTGTCCGCTGAAGGACTTTCCGATGGCGAGAGGACAAGGCTTGAGCTCAAAGCCGCTGCGTTGAAGAAAGACCTTGCCGAGGTTCGTATTCGAATAGAAGCGGCAAAGAAGTCAGCTCTTGGATGTGGACGGAAGATAGTTTGGCTCTTCTAGAAGGAACCCTAAAGGAATGAACCTCCTGCTATGAAGTATAAACTGTTAGTGCTTATTCTTGCCTTTACCCTGCGGGATGCGAATGCCACCGCTTATTTCGACAACATCACAAACCTCTGGTACACAGCCCAGTTTTCAAATGTACTGGCGATAGCCAACGAACGCCTGTCTTCTGATACAAATGACATTGCCGGACTCTTGTTGAAAGCGTCTTATGACGTTTCCTTCCATGAGGCAACGGTTGTTTCCAATTCGTTGCTCAGGGTGCTTGAGGTTGGACAGAATGTGGCAAGCCCTGCGTTTTCAAACGTATTTCAGATTACGAAAATCGACGCAAACGGGATTTTGCGCTATATGTCCTTGCGCAATAACGACCAAAAACAGGACGATTGGACGAAAGAGGCGCAACCCGGTCTGGATATTCACCATATTCACGAATTGAAAGCGCTTGATGACGACGGATATTTCGACGAGCATCAATAAGCATAGAGCTCAAAATGCGTCATCGTAGTCTTGTCGTGCGCTTTTGCACGGCAATTGTCGGAATCTTGCTTGTGCTCGCAGCCGTCAACCAAATCAACCGTCGCAGCCCGAAGACGGAATACCAGGTCGAGTTGCGCTTCTTCATCTCGCAGACAAACGGTGACAACCTAATGCAGAAGTGCGGGAGTCTCGAAAAGTCGAGAAGGCGACAGGAATGCATCCGGCTGTAACGCGACTGGTCTGATGTTTGGCGGTATGGATCCAAGAGCCGAAGCCAGCCTTTGTTCCTTGAAGTGCTGAAAGCGGCGAGGAAATGCACGGATACGACTTGTTTGACAGACGACGAATTACAAACACTGGTCAAAATCGCCTGTGGGCACGGTTAAGGTGACGAAGCACGGACATTAGACGAAGTGTTCGGAAGAAATGGCAAGGGCTTGCATTGATGTCGCAAGGATTGAGACGCGCAATGACATGGCTTGCGTCTTGATATTTGTCCCGTCGGAAGACAGAGAGGTTGCTAGACAATGTGCGGCAGCGTTTGCAAATGAAATTATCGATACGCAAGAAGAGACGGAGAGAACCCGACTGGTGCAAGCCATCGATCAACTTAAGCGGAATTGTGACAAGCAGGAGCGTTTTGTCGCCAAGCTGGCCAAGCAATTGGAGGAAACCATGGCTGTCGGCGATGCCAGTGCCGAAATTGCCAGTCTTGAGGAAGGTCTGTTCAAGCAGAAAAAGATTTTGAACGAAATGCGGGAAGCCGTTTCTCGGATTGGCAAAGAAAAAGACGCTGGATTTTTCTTTGGGAACATGACAATGCCGAAGTGCAACGATCTTAGGCGCTGACGACGACGGTCGAGGGCACGCATCCGGCGCGGATTCACCGCCCCGGTCGCCGCCGCATGACGCGCACGAGGGTGCTGACGACGAGGACGTCGCCGCTCGTCGTGCCGGAGACGACCTGCTCGCGCAGCATCAGGAAGCGGGCGCGCGCGGCGCGGAGCTCGGCCGGCGACCAGTTCCGCAGAAAGCCCGCGTGCTTGCGGACGGCAAACGGGGCCATGCCGTCCGTCTTGCCGTTCCTGACGTCGATCAGCTGGCGGAAGAACTTCTCGATGATGCCGGACATGAAGACGGCGAAGCCGCTCTCCAGCTCGAACTTGCGCAGGGCGGCGAGCGCGGCGGCGAGGTCGCGCCGGCCGATCGCGTCCGTCACGTCCCACACCTCCGCCTCGACGCCGACGCCCTGCGAAGTCACGCTCTCGACGTCCGCCGCCGTGATTTCGGCCGACTCGCCGCCGAGATAGTCGCGCATCTTGCCGAGTTCGCTCATGAGCGAGCGCGAGTCGGTGCCGACGACGGACACGAACTGCTCCGCCACGCCGGGCGCGAACTTCAGCCCGAGCTCGGCGGCGAAGTCGAGGACGCGCACGGCCGCGTTGCGCGCCGCCTCCCACGGCTTCCCGGCGGCGAAGACGACCGTCTCCGCGACCGGCGCCAGCGTCTTCGCGAAGACCGACGTCTTGAGCAGGTGCGGACCCGACAGGATGAAATGCTGGTTCGCCGGCAGCGGACGGGCCGCCAGCTTCGCGGCCAGCTTCTCCAGCGCCGCCTTGACCTCCTCCGCCACGCCCCGCTTGCCGCCGCCAGGCAGGAAGTGCACGTGCTTCCACCACGTCACCTTCCGGGGGTCGAGGAACGGCGGCGTCGCGAACGAGGCGTCCGCCTCGCGGATGTCCCGCAGCTGCTGGTCGGCGTTGCCGGAGTTGGCCGAATCGATGACCTCCAGCCCGACCCCGTCGCCGACGATCTTCTTCGCGGTCTCCGCGACGAGATAGTCGTCCTCCCCGATGATGAGGTGCAGGTTGGCCATTCACTCCCCCTGCTTCTGCGCGGACTGCGCGGAAGCCCGCGGACTGCGCCACGACCGCGCGAGGAACAGCGCGCCGACGACGATCATGCCGATGGAGATCGTCTGGGAAATCGAGAACGGGCCGACCGCCGCGCGCGGATCGCCGCGCAGGTACTCGATGCCGAAGCGGATGACGGCATAGCCCATGAGATACAGGCCGAGGACGCGGCCGTCCCGGCGCTTGAACCGGAACCAGACGACCATCAGCAGGCCGAACAGGACCAGCAGCGCGGCCGCCTCGAAGAGCTGCGTCGGCAGCACGCTCGCCAGCCGCCGCCCGTGCCGGAACCAGCACGGGCTGCCGACCGGGAAGGTCACCGCGCACCAGGCGTCGGAGTCGCGGCCGTAGCAGCAGCCGTAGAAAAAGCAGCCGATGCGGCCGAAGGCGTGTCCGAGCGGCACGACGGCCGCCAGCAGGTCGGCCAGCCGGAACGGACTCTCCCGATGGCGGAAGCACCACCCGAAGAAGACGGCAAAGGCCAGGACGAACCCGCCGTAGAACATGAGCCCGCCCTGATCGACGCGAAGGACCTGCAGCGGATTCGCCGCGAACTCAACCCGCCAGTTCTCGATCACGTAGGCGATGCGGCTGCCGACCACCCCGCTCGCCATCAGCGCCAGGAGCAGGCCGGACAGGTCCTTGCGCCCGCTCAGCCGCTCGACCAGCCACCAGCAGAGCAGGAAGCCCGTCGCCATGCAGGCGCCATAGGTCTTCAGATGGAGAAAGCCAAGGTCGATGAGGTCGGGGAACATGGGATGGAACCTTGAGGGGTGGTGCGGGGAATGCGGACTACCGGGCGGAGAACTTCGCGCCGAGCCAGCGGACGGAGCGCCAGGCGAAGACGGCGATGCCCGTATAGGCCGCGATGACCCGATTCGCCAGAATGCCGCCGAGTTCGGCAAACGTCAGCGGCGTCATGGTCGCCAGCCAGACGAGCACGATCGCCACGTTGACCAGGAAGATCAGCGCCCAGGAGAAGATGCGGCCGTACAGCTTCACGTCCGGCTGGCGCCGGGTCAGCGTCTCCAGGGTGAAGAGCACGTGGAACGACCAGGTGAAGCCGATCAGGAACATCCAGAGCGGCAGGTAGGGAAGCGGACGGAAGAAGGCGTAGGTCACCAGGGCGGCGACGATGACGACGAAGGTGTAGAACGGAAAGAAATACGGCGCCAGGGTGATCAGGACGTTCGACTTCGTCAGCCGGACGCTGCCGCCCGAGGTCCCGACGCGCAAGTCGCTCGGCCAGGCGCCGAACAGCAGCCCCCACAGCGCATGGGTCAGCTCGTGCCCCAGCACGTACATCCGGACGGGATGCGACAGCGCCATCCAGGCGAAGGCGAACGCCGCGACGCCGCCCAGCAGCGAAAGCGCCTCGGCGCTCAGCCATCCGGTCGCGCCGGCGGCCAGGACGATGGCGTCAAGGAACGCCCGCGACACTCCCCAGCACATGGGCAGCAGCGCAAAACCCAGCAGCAACCGCAGGAACCCGCCCATCAGTTCTCACCGAAAGTGAAGACCAGTTCGCCGGGGAAGACGCGCCGGTTCTGCCGCGCGATCATCTCGACAAAGTCCGGATCGGTGCGAAAGCGCCGCTGGTTTTCAAGCAGCGTGGCGATTTCGCGCTTCTTGCGGTCGATGGTCTCCTGCAGCGCCGCATTCTCGCGCTTGAGCGACTCGCTGCGCCGATAATTCGGATAGATCATCACCAGGCCGCCGATGACGATCAGGAAGAGCACGCACGCCGTAAGTCCGCTAAGCACCTTCTCCTTCAGCACTTCGTTCATACGCAAAATTATAGCAAAAAAACTTCCCTAAAATATTGACTTTCACAAAAAATATGCGATACTATCCGCCCGTTCACTGGATGGCAGGCCTTCGGGCGACCGGAGACGCCTGTCAGGAAAGGGAAAAGAACATGAAAATCAAAGTCAACAAGAAGTCGGCAACGCCGCAAGTTGCCGCCACGCAGTCCGTCAAGCCGTGCGCCCGGAAGTGCGCCGCCAAGAAGGCGGCGACGCCGAAGGTCGCCCGTCAGGACGTGACTTTCACGCTCCATGCCGAGAAAGGCAAGACCGTCTATCTCGCCGGCGAGTTCAACCAGTGGGACCCGACCGCCAAGAAGATGGCCTACAAGGCCAAGAGCGGGCTCTATTCGGCCACGCTCAAGCTCGCGCCGGGAACCTACCAGTACAAGTACGTGCTTGACGGCACCTGGTGCGCCGATCCCGAGAACGTGAACTGCGTCCCGAACGATCAGGGCACGTTCAACTCGGTGATCACCGTCAAGTAAGCGGTTTGCCAATCCGCGGCACGGAGCGCAGCAGATACCTGGTGTACTCCTCGCGAGGGGCCTTGAGGACTTGTCCGCAAGGCCCCTCCTCTATTGTCTTGCCGCGATTCAGCACCAGCACGCGGTCCGCGACGTGCTGCACGACGCCGAGGTCGTGGGTGATGAACAGCAGCGAAAGCCCGAGGCGGCGCTTCAGTTCCGCCAGCAGATCCAGCACCTGTGCGCGAATCGACAGGTCGAGTGCGCTCACGGCCTCGTCG
The DNA here is from genome assembly GCA_051884805.1 of Kiritimatiellia bacterium. GTDB lineage: Bacteria > Verrucomicrobiota > Kiritimatiellia > RFP12 > UBA1067 > UBA1067. Next base: position 6,521 of record JBJEWA010000006.1, read on the forward strand.
CAGATCAGCAGCTCGGGTGCCGACGCCAGCGCCCGGGCGATGCAGACGCGCTGGCGCTGGCCGCCGGAGAACTCGTGCGGATACTTGTCGAGCGCCGACTCGTCCAGCCCCACCAGCTCCAGCAGCCGCACGACCGTCCGGTCGGAAGAGCGGCGGCGGGGAGCGGCGGCGGACGGCGGCGCCGAAGCAGCGCCGAGTGCGCCGTCGATCCGGCCGTCCGACAGTTCGACGATCTCGCGCAGCGTTGCGCGGACGGTCATGCGCGGATTGAGGCTGCCGAGCGGATCCTGAAAGACCATCGCCACGCGGCCGTCCACGGCGAAGGTTCCCGCCGTCGGCTTCTGCAGGCCGGTGATGACGCGCGCCAGCGTCGACTTGCCGCTGCCGGACTCGCCGACGACGCCCAGCGTCAAGCCCCGGCGGAGCGAGAACGAGACGCCGTCCAGCGCCTTGACGAAACCGACCGTCCGGGCGAACACGCCCTTCCGGACCGGGAACCAGACGCGGAGGTCGCGGACTTCGAGGATGTTAGCCATGAAATCCCGGCAGGACCGTCTGGACGGCCCGCTTCGACAGCTTCGGGTAGTCGAGGGTGTAGTGCAGGCCGCGTGACTCGTGCCGCTTCTGGGCCGACTTCACGATCAGCTCGGCGCACACCGCGAGATTCCGCAGTTCGAGGGTGTCCGGCGTGACCAGATAGCGGAAGTAGTAGTCGCGGATCTCGCGCCGCAGCGTCTTGATGCGGTGCGCCGCCCGCGCCAGCCGCTTGTTGGTGCGGACGATGCCGACGTAGTCCCACATCAGGCGCCGGATCTCGTCCCACATATGCGTGACGAGCACGGCTTCGTCCGGCGGGACGGCGCTGCCGATCTTCCAGTCGGGGATGGCGGGCCGGCGGCCCGGGCCGAAGGACTCCGGCTGCGGACCCAGGCGGGCGGCGGTGAGCCGTGCGCAGACGAGCGCCTCCATCAGCGAGTTCGACGCCAGGCGGTTCGCCCCGTGCAGGCCGGTCGACGCGCATTCGCCGACGGCCGAGAGCCCGGCGATCGACGTCCGGCCGTCGGTCGTCGCCTGGATGCCGCCGCAGGTGTAGTGCGCCGCCGGCACGATCGGGATGAGGTCCTTCGCCATGTCGATGCCGAACTCCATGCACTTGTGGTAGATGTTCGGGAAGCGGTTCATCAGATAGGCGCGGCCCTTCCGGCGGATGTCGAGGAACATGCAGTCGTCGCCGGTGCGCTTCATCTCGGAGTCGATCGAACGCGCCACGATGTCGCGCGGCGCGAGCGACCCGCGCGGATCGTACTTCTCCATGAAGGGCTTGCCGCGCTTGTCAACGAGCACGGCGCCTTCGCCGCGGACGGCTTCGGAGATGAGGAAGCGCTTCGCCTGCGGATGGAAGAGGCACGTCGGATGAAACTGGATGAACTCCATGTTCTCGATCCGCGCCCCCGCGCGCCACGCGAGCGCGATGCCGTCGCCCGTCGCCGTGTCGGGATTGCAGGTGTAGAGATAGACCTTGCCGCAGCCGCCGGTGGCGAGAATCGTGTTCGGCGACCGGATCGCATAGATCTCGCCGCTGGTCTTGTCGAGGACGTACGCGCCGATGCAGCGGTTCGCCCCCTTCAGGCCGAGCCGCCGCGTCATGACGAGGTCGATGACGATCGTCCGCTCGCGGATGTCGATCGCCTTCGTCCGCCGCACGCGGCGGATCATCGCCGCCTCGCACTTCTCGCCGGTGATGTCGCCCGCGTGGAAGATGCGCCGCGCGCTATGGCCTCCCTCGCGCGTCAGCTCCCACTCGCCTCCCGGCTTCTTCGCGAACTTCACGCCGCAGTCGATCAGGTCCTGGATGCCCTCCGGCGCGTGTTCGCAGATTTCGTGGACGACGGCGCTCTTGCCCAGCCACGCGCCCGCGATCATCGTGTCGCGCGCGTGCCGGTCGAAGGTGTCCGCCGGGTCCATCACGCAGCAGATGCCGCCCTGCGCGAAATTGGTGTTGCAGTCGGCGAGCCGGCCCTTGGTCACGACGGCGACCTTGCCGTAGGCGGCGAGGTGCAGCGCGCTCATGAGCCCGGCCATGCCGGACCCGACGACGAAATAGTCGCAATCGACGATTTTCACTTCAGCAGCAGAATCAGCGCCTCCGAGGGAATACGGAAACTGGCGTCGAAGCGCTCCACGCCATCCGAGAAGGTCAGACAGTAGCGGCCCGACGGCAGGCTCGGCGTCCGGTACGGGGCGCGGGTATGCCAGGCGTGGACGCCCTCGCCGACATACGCGAGCTCTTCCCGCGAGCCGTCCGGCCCCGCAATGGCGATCGTCGCCGCCCCGGCGCCGGCGGACCACCGCGTGGAATAGGCGAGCAGTTCGCGCGGCTTCGCCACGCGCAGCATTCCCGTGCGCGAGTCAAGCGGAAACTCGGCGGCGGTGTCGGCGAGGCGGTTCGGCTCCCCGTCCGCCACCAGATAGGAATACGCATACGACTCGTCGCCCGCCCGCAGACCGAGGGTGATGATCCTGAGATGCGCGACTGCGGGCATGACCACGTCCTCGCGCAGGCCGTCCGTCAGCACCTCGTCGCTCTTCCCCGTCATGGTAAAGGTCACGCCGCCCTCGGCCCAGGCCGCGTCGCGAACCGCCGTCACCCGCTCCCCGCTGCGGACAAGGCGCGACGCCAGGACGTTGTCGAGCGCGAACTCGGCCGAGGTCTCGACCGTCGCGGCAAGGCCGACCCCTCCCCACGCGACGACGGCCGCCGCGATGCACAGGCGCGCGATCATGGTCAGTCCTCCGGATAGCAGGCGATGCGGAAGCCCGTCCACGGCCGGCGCGCGTCATCGCCATACCCGAGATACGCCGCGCGCTCCGTCGTCAGATTATCCTTCGCCGGGGAGTTGTAGTTGCCGCCGCGACGGACCTGATGGTCCACGTTGTCGTAGTTGAGAAAGCCGGGATCCGTCCAGATCCCCGTCTCCTCGTCGTACGCCTCCGCCGCCCAGTGCTCGGTGATCGAGGACTTCCAGTAGTCGCGGCACATCTCGCAGACGTTGCCGTGCATGTCGTAAAGCCCCCATGCGTTCGGCAGATAGGAGCCGACCGCCGCCGTACCCTTGCTCGCGTCCTCCAGCCCCGTCCCCGAATCGGCCTGGTTGCCGCCGTTGTAGGCGTAGCGCCCCAGGATCTTCATGTTCTCGTCGCCGTACCCGTTGTCCGTAAAGGAGCCGCCGTTGTTCCAGACCGTCGTCGTGCCGGCGCGCGCGGCGTACTCCCACTCCGCTTCGGTCGGCAGCGAGAAGTAAAGCCCCGTGCGCGTGCACAGCAGCTTCACGAACGGGGTGCCGTCCGTCTCCCGCGAGTTGCGGTGGCCGACGTCGATGTTCGCCTTCAGGTTCTCGACGGGGCGCGTGGCGTAGGCGACCTCGTTCGAGAAGAACGACGGCCGGATGCCCTTCACCAGCTCGAACTGCCGCTGCGTGCACTCGTAGATGCCGAGATAGAACGCCTTCGAGATCCGGACCTTGTAGGTCGCGTTGTCCTTGTTGCCGCTCAAGGTGTCGTCCGCCGTCGGCCCCATCATGAAGTAGTCGTTCCCGCCCGACAGCTGCAGCCACTCGTCCGAGGTCGTCGCGGGAATGCGGCGGAGAACGAGATAGTCCGTCTTCGTCCGGTCGTCGCCAATGGCCAGCCCGAGGGGCATGGCGGGGAGATAGGCGACCGGGTACGTGTCCTCCGCGCTGGCCGAGACGCCCTTGCGCAGATCGACGACCATGTACTTGCGGTCGTCGGTCTCCGGATAGTCCGTCGTGGCCGAAATCCGGAACGACACGCGGTCGATGACCGACTTCGGCACGTCGGCGTCCGTATCCCACGTCGTCCGGTGCGAGCCGGGCATCACGGCGAACGTGTTGGTCGACGCCCCGTCGAAGGACTGCGCCACGAGGTTGGTCGCCGGAGTCACCGTGCCGTCGACGGCCGAGAAGGTCAGGATGACCGGCCGGTCGGGATTGGTCGAGGCCACGGTGAAATCGATGTCAACCTTGCCGTTCCACGGATACCGTTGCCGGATGCCGGTGATTTCGACGCCCAGATAATCGTCGGCGAAAGCCGCGCCGCCAGCCGCCATGACCACCAGCGCACATACGAGCCTATTCATCGACTGCCCTCCTGAGAATTGGGTTTAGTATACCACACCTTTGCCGGGGAAGCAACCGGGCGGCCCGATTCCGGCGGCCTCAGGCCCGAAGGAAGGCTTCGGCGTTCGCATCGGTGACGCGCTCGAGTTCGGCGGGGGTCAGGCCGCGCAATTCGGCCGTCTTCGCCAGCACCTCCTGAATGCGCGGAACCGTCGCGGCCTGCTCCGGCGTGCGATCCGTTTCGACCAGCAGCCGGTCGAGCGGCAGCTGCTTCACCAGTTCGCGATAGTTGACCGCGTGGTCGTTCAAAACCGCAGGCCCAACGGAAACGTAGCCGTTGAGCGCGACAATGTCCGGAATCAGCCCGTCCGAACGCGAGAAGCCGTGAAAGAGACAGGCGGACGGCGCCCGGCGCCCGGCGGCGCAGAGCGTCTGCACCGCCCTGACCACCTGCCCCCAGCACTTCGCGCCGTGCAGGACGACCGGCCGGTGGAATTCCAGCGCGAGCTGCAGCTGCCGCTCGAAGACTTCACGCATGCGCGGCGAGATGGTCCGGTCCTTCAGCCGGTCCAGCCCGATCTCGCCCACGCCCAGCCGCGGATCGGCCGCGAGCCGTTCCCGCAGGCCCGCAAGCGAGGCCCCGGCAGCCCACGGATGCACCCCGATGAAGTCGCGGCCGATCAGCAGCTCGCGCACCGACGGATCGCCGCAGGAAACGTGACAGTGGGCGTCGGTCATCTCCCGAAGCGCAACTTGAGCGCAATCTTGACCGACTCGGTGGCGATGCCCGCCGTGATCTTCGAATAGCCCGCCGCCCGGTCGGTGAAGACGATGGGGATTTCCCGCATCGAACACCCCGCCTTCCACGCCCGGTGGTTCATCTCCAGCTGAAACGAATAGCCCTTCGACCCGACGGTCGCGAAATCGATCCGCCGCAGCGCGGAGGCCTTCCAGCACTTGAAGCCGCCGGTCGGATCGCGCAGCGGCAGGCCCGTCACGGCGCGGATGAAGACGCCGCCCGCCCGGGACACGAGCCGCCGCCTGAACGGCCAGCCCGGCGTGTCGCCGCCCTGCACGTAGCGCGAACCAATCGTCAGGTCGGCGTCCTCCGCAATCAGGCGCGGCAGGTCCTGCGGATCGTGCGAGAAGTCGCAGTCCATCTGCACGACCTTCTCCGCCCCGAGCTCCAGCGCCTGCCGGAAGCCGGCGACGTAGGCGCGGCCCAGCCCCTCCTTCCCCGGCCGGTGCAGGCAGTGCAGCCGCGGCTCGGCCTTCATCATCGCCTCGATGACGTCGCCGGTGCCGTCCGGCGAATTGTCGTCGACGAAAAGGAGTTCGAGGTCGGCGCCGGCTGCGGAGTGCGGGGCGCGGAGCGCGGAAGCCACGGCGAGAACGGCGGCGGCCATCCGCTGCACGTTCTCCCGCTCGTCATACGTCGGTATCACCACGATCGTCTTCATCGGCCCGGCCCTCAGCAATCTTCCAGCAGGCACACGGCATGCACCGCGATGCCGACGCCGGCACCGACATCGTCCATCTGCTCGTTCGTCTTGCCCTTCACCGAAATCCGCCCCTTGCCGACGTTCATCACGGACGCCAGCCGCGCGCGAATCAGCTCGATGCAGGGCCGCAGCTTCGGCCGCTCGCAGACGACCGTCGCGTCGAGGTTGCCGAGCTGATAGCCGGCCGCGCGAATCTCCTTCATGACCGCCGCGAGGAGTTCCGTCGAGTCGGCGCCCCGCCATTGCGGGTCCGTGTCGGGAAAATGCGAACCGATGTCCCCGAGCGCCGCCGCGCCCAGCAGCGCGTCGATGATCGCATGGACGAGGACGTCGGCGTCGGAATGCCCCTGCAGCCCGACCTCGCCGGGAAACTCCACGCCGCCGAGCACGAGCCGCCGCCCGGCCGCGAAGCGGTGCGAATCGTAGCCGTATCCGATTCTCATTTCGCCCTTCGCCTCACGCCTCGCTGCAAGCCCGGAAAATCTGCACGGGATCCATCATGCGGCCGCACCCCTTCACGCCGCAGGCCAGCTCGCCGTCCACCGGCGCGAACACCCGCACGCCGCGCGACTTGAGCGCCGCGATGTTCTCCTGCGTGACGGGGCTCTCCCACATGCCCGTGTTCATCGCCGGCGCAAGCGCAACCGGCGCGCGCGTCGCCAGCAGCGTCGCCGTCAGCAGGTTGTCCGCCAGGCCGTAGCGCAGCTTGGCGATGGTGTTCGCCGTCGCCGGCGCGACCAGCGCGAGATCGCACTCGGCCAGCGCGATGTGTTCGGGCCGCCATGAGACGACCGGCGCAAACTGGTCGACGTAGACCGGATTGCGCGACAGCGTCTGGAAGGTCAGCGGGGTGACGAACTTGGTCGCGGCGTCGGTCATGACGACCTGGACGCCGTCGCCGTTCCGGATGAAAAGACGGACGAGTTCGACAGCCTTGTAGGCGGCGATCGAACCGGTGACGCCGAGGAGGATTTTGCGCATTGGTTTTAGCAACTCCGATCAAACCGCAGCCGACAGCCATCCCGCATCGCCTGCACGGCGGCCGCCATGTCGGACTGCTTGAAGAGGTAGGAGCCGGCGACGAACTGGTTGGCGCCGGCTTGCGCCGCGAGGACGGCCGTCTCGCCGTTGATCCCGCCATCGACCATGAGGTCGAGGTTCGGGCAACGCTCGCGCAGCCACCTCACCTTCGAGAGGCACCCGGCGATGAACCGCTGCCCGCCGTAGCCGGGATGCACCGTCATCACCAGCGCCCCGTCGATCTCGCCGAGATACGGTTCGAGCCTTTCGACCGGCGTCTCCGGATTGAGGACGACGGCGTTCTTCAGCCCGAGGGCGCGTATGCGCCGCAGCTCCGCGTGCACGTCGCAGTCGGCCTCGACGTGAATCTGAATCGTCTGCGCCCCGGCGGCGGCGAAAGTCTCGAGATAGCGGTCGGGGCGCGACAGCATCAGGTGCACGTTGCGGTAGAAGCCGGGAGCCGTCCGCTTCGCGAGCGCGACGACATCGGGGCCGAACGACAGGTTCGGCACGAAATGCGCGTCCATGACGTCCAGGTGCAGCGCCTCAGCGCCGGATGCCTCGGCGCGGCGAATCTCCGCCGCCAGCCGGCCGAAGTCGGCCGCCAGCAGCGAAGGCAGCACCTCCATCCGAAGGCAGCCCCCGGCCATCTCAGTTCTCCAGCTTCTGGTACTGGTTGCCGGACAGGCTGACGTCGTAGCCGGCGCACAGCCAGGCGGTGAGCTGCTTGAGCTCGTTCTCGTCCGCCTTCGGGTTCTTCGGACTGCCCGTGTAGGGAATGCGCAGCTTCTCGACGTGCCCGTCCGCAAAGGCGACGTGCGCGTAGAGCTTCTTGCCGACCATGTGGTTGGCGCCGATCGTCTCCTCGCCGTCGGACCCGTTCGCCCCCTTGTCGCCCGAGGAAAGTCCCGTCGTGGCGAACTGGAGTACCCCGTCCGTGTCCTTCGAGCCGGCCGACCCTTCGGGCTGCCAGCTGCTGTAGCCCATGAACGGCACCTCCGCGAACAGCAGCCTCCGGTCCGCCCGCTGCAGCGTGCCGTAGTCCGTATACGACCCGCGCGAAACGGCGCGCGCGCCCTCGGAGGTATCCCAGCCGAAATAGGCGTTCATCAGATAGCTCCAGTTCGGAGTGAGGCCCTGCCGCCGCATGGTCTGCTGGTGCAGGGGACACACGTAGGTCGACCGGTTCTGCGAGACGTACTTCCACAGGCAGCCGTTGGTCAGGGCGTAGTCGGCCTTCTTGCGGTCCGTCTCGTACAGGCCGATGGTCGGGTTGGATTGATGGCTGGACGACGGATAGTGTCCCTCGGAATCCCAGCTGATCCAGCCCTTGATCTCCGAATAACTCTCCCGGACGTTGCGCCGGCCCTGGGACTCGTCGATGGTGAGATACTCCTCCGAGCCGGCGTTGGGATAGCGGTACGTCGCCATGCCGTAGGTCTGGCAGGCGTTCGCGAGGTTCTTCATGTTGGCGAGACAGAGCGCGGCCTTGGCCGAGTCGGTGCCGCCGCTGAAGGAGGCGAGCAGGATGCCGGCCAGTACGCAGATGATGCCGACGACGATGATCAGTTCAACGAGGGTAAAGGCTTTTTTCATGGCAATCAGTCGAATTGGCGGTAGAGGAGAATCCTGGTCCGGTGCGGCCGGGGTTGGCCGCTGACGTCCTGGGCGGTCGGGGCGGGATCGCGCCAGACGAGCGCGACCGCCCGGGCGCCAAGCTGCGGCGGCGTCTGGCCGATGGCGCCGCCGCCCATCATCATCGGCTCGGCGCGGACGAAGATCAGGAACAGCTGCTGCCGGGCCGCGAGGCTGTCGCGCCAGAAGCCGTAGAGCATTTTGCGGTCCGCGTCCTTCAGCTCGTCCGCATTCGTATTCTGGAAGTTCACACCGCAGAAATCGCTGTTGTCGCCTTCCCAGTCGAGGTCGTGGAAGCCGCGCACCCAGTTGCCGTCCGTCCGTCCGCGCATGGCGGCCAGCAGGTTGTCCGCGACCGACTCGAGATCCTGCCAGGCGAACTTCGCGTTGCTGTTCATTCCGTTGAAGGCATAGCTGCGGTTGAACTCGTCGGCCGACTCGTCGGCCAGGTTCGCATTCGCCTGCAGGTTGGTGGACGCCGCCCACCAGCTGTACGGCGTATTGGCGAGCGCCGCCATCAGGATGTCCCGCGAGGACGTGTAGGGGCTTACGCGGTAGCCCGACCCCTCGTAGCGGATGCCGAGGTCGTAGAGGTTGTCGTCGTCCATCCCGTTGCGCGCATACAGCCGGTACGTCTTCCACATGAGGTTGCCGTGCGCGAGCTGGTTGTAGGGCACCGTTCCGCCGGCGCCCGTCGTCGGCGCCGAATTGAGCGCCACCGCGCAGCTCCCGTACTGGCTGCCCGCAATCGGCAGCCGCGCCGTCGTCGTCCGCGGCAGGAAGGCCAGCTCGGACGGCGACTGCATGTAGCCCTGGTTGCTGACGGCGAGGAAGATGTCGTTGTCGCGGCCGTCGTTGCCGAGCGCGAGGTTCTGCACGAACGTGGCCGCATCCGGCAGCGACGACCCGTCCTGGATGTAGAAGTTCTGCGGCGCGAAGTTCCAGCGCGGATCGGGGCAGACGTACACGCCGCCGTTCGCCGTCGGCGAGAACCCGACCGCCTTGGAGTTCTGGGCCCAGCCCGCCTCGCTGAACGTCAGCGTGTCCGCGGCGGACATCGTCAGCAGCGAATGGCCCGATCCGCACACCGCCGACACCTCCTCCGGCGTGTTCAGGTTGTTGAAGCCCTGGTCGTCCGCCACCGTCGCCGGCACGAGATCGACCGTCTTGTTGCTCTGGTCGGAGACGATGCGCGCCGTCACCGTCAGGTACGGGCGGACGACGCAAGTGCTGCCCTGCCCCTGCAAGTAGTTGACCGTGAATCCGCCGTCGCCATTGCCGTTCTCCGCCGTCGGATGAAAGAAACTCGCGACCGTCGGCAGCTGGGTCAAGTCGATCTCGGGCGTCGATACCCACTGGTACCGGGCGGGGTCGGAGCCAGGGATTCTCTCCGCCGTATACCGGTAGGTTACCGTGAAGAGCGGTTCGTTGTTGAAGCGCTGGCTGATGGTGTTGAGTTCCGAGGTGAAATCGGCCGTCACCGACTTAAAGGCATCGCTGTCGTTCTTGATCGTCCGGGGATTGAAATTCAAACTGCCGCCCGCCTGCTTCCAGGCCTTGACGATGCCGTTCTCCACCGCCGCCGCGGTCTTGAAGTCCGGTTCGCCGGCAATGACGAAGCCGCCGTTCGCCTGCCGATAGCCAGGCCCGTCGCCGACCGTAAAGCCCATCCGCAGCGCAAACTCGGCCTTGAACGACACCGCCCGACTGTTGCAGCGGCGAAACGGGAACAGACACAGCGCCTCGACCTGCCCGGCCGGATTCTCCATCCGCAGCAGGTACTTTCGCATCTCCTGCTTGACGGAAGTCGCCGCCGCCGGGGTGTCTTCCGTTCCGCCGCCGGTAATCTTCACTTCCGTTTCCATGGTAGTCCGCAGCTCGAAATTGACCGACGGCATCAGCGCGCAGATCATCGGCACGGCCTCGACCGAGGGAATGGCCAGCGAGGTCGGAATGTCGTTCTCGTCGAGATAGTCGTAGAGCGAAACCGTGTCGAGTTCGGTCATCCGGTCGGCGAACAGCGTCAGGATGGGCGTCGTCATGCTGCCGGAGAGCTGGTCCAGGTAGGACATCTGGGAATTGCCGCGCAGCATCGTGTTGAACGGCTGGGCGCGGCAGAGGTCGTATTGCGCCGTCGTCGCCGTGTTGGTCGAGGGGAGGTAGCTGTCGGTCACGAACGCCATCTGGCGGATGCGCGCGGAGCTCGACATGTCAACGACGAAATCCTGCCCGTTGCCGAGGAAGCGGCAGAACGGACTCAGCGTCTCGGCGGCCGTCACCCAACCGGGCTGCCACTTGTTGATCGCCAGGTTCAGGTCGGCGAGCGAGGTCAGCGGCAGCTTGCCGCCCGTGCCGGGATTCTGGCCGACGGTCGCGCCCGCCGCCGGGTTGAACTCGTTGATGAAGTCGTCCCAGTTCTCGGCGGAGGGGCTGCCGCTGCCGGTGTGCGTCGAGTTCTCGAAGACATGGGCGAGCGTAATGCGGCCGGAGTCGGACGAGTTGCGGCCGCGGTCGGCGAACACGCGGTTGATGTCCAGGTGGTCGGAGACGTCAACCGCCGCGAAGGCATAGCGCCCCGCGTCAAAGCTGAGCGTCCGCCACTGGCCGGCCAGGCTGAGGCGCGAATAGTAGCGCGCCTCGTTGATCCGCGCCGGCGGCAGGTAGGCGAGCCCCTCCAGCGACAGCGTCGAGACGGTCGTGCTCGCGCTCGCCAGCCGGTTCGAGCCGATGAAGCAGTTCCCGCGCCAGTAGTTGCGCCGGGCGACATATCCGCTGTCGCCGCGCGGATACCGCCAGGCCGTTCCGTTGTCCCCGGCCCCCGGATAGCGGTCGTTGCCGATCGAGGCGTCGATGATGTCGATCGCTTCGGCGAGCGCGGCCTTGACCAGATGCCGCGAAGCCGACGTCCGGCGCAGATAGGAGCTGGGCAGGCGGGAGTTCCGCATCAGGGCGGAAAAGGCGACGGCGCTGATCACCATGAAGGCGATCATCCCCAGGACAATCAGCAGCGCGGAACCTCTCTTCATCGCTCGCTCTCCGAGATGCGGTAGTAGTTCGGCAGGTAATACCCGGTGTTCAGGGCGCCCGTCACCGTGCGCGTCTTCATCGACGCGCTGCCCTTCCGGATCGTCACCAGATACGGATGCCCCCACGGGTCGAGCATCTGCCCGCCGTCGGTCAGCGCCGCCTCCAGCAGCACGGGCAGTTTGCCGCCGCTCTGCGGGGCGTCGCCGTCGCCCAGCAGGAAACCCAGCGAACCGCGGCCGACCGGCTGCCGGTTCATCGTCGGCAGCTCGTAGCCGTTGGCGTAGTTCTCGTAGGCGAGGATCGCCTGCGAGACGACCTTGACGTCGTTCAGCGCCTTCTGCACGCGCGCCCGCTTGCGCGCGCCGTTGACCGACGTCGTCATCGCGCCCATGATGAGCGCGATCATGCCGATCACGACCAGCAGCTCGACCAGCGTGAAACCGGACCTGCTCCTACCATTCGCTCGGATCATCGGGAAAACTCCATATCGCCTGCCAGTCTTCGACGTCGTTGGCCGGACCGCCGCTCATGACGTTCACGGTATAGCTGTTGATGCTGCGCGTGTCCTTGGCCATGCCCACGTTGAACGAGTTCTGCGCATAGCTCCAGGGCAGCCGGTTGGCCTGCGTCAGCTGGGCGGACATCTTTTTCAGCATGTTCGGCGCCATCGCCGTGCGCTCGGCGGACACGGCGGTGAAATCAACCTCGCTCCCGTTCTCGCCGCAGGCCGTCCGATAATGGAGATCGCCGTTCGAGTCCCACAGGCCGACGTGCCGGTAGAGCCTGCCGTCGTAGGCGAAGGCGTTGTCGGCCTCCTCCCGAAGCTCCGCCATGTTGTCGCGCACGTCGTCCATGTCCGCGATGCCGGCGACGCCGATGCGCCAGGAAATCGACGACTGGTTGAACACCATCGTGAGGATGGTGACCAGCAGGCCGAGCAACATGCTCGCCACCAGCAGCTCGATGATCGTAAAGCCCCGTCTCACTTGTCTGACCTCCCCTGGAAGCGGACCTCCGTATAAAAGAGCGGCATCGCCAGCAGCTGCCCCGGCATGTCGGTCTTCACCGCGCGAAACGCGATCTTCACGATGGCCGAATCCGTCTCGTGCAGGACGACGAGGCCGCAGCTCATGCCCGTGCCGCTCATCGCGGCGGACGGAAAGCGCCTGTCGCCGCGATAGGACCCTTCGTAGCCGATCGCCCCCATCACGCTCGCGAAGACGCCCTCCGCCATGGACTGCGGATCCTGGGTCACGACGCCGTCGCTGTTGAAATAGTCCTTCCAGCCGTATTCGCTCGGATAGCTGCCGAGCGTGCGGAACGAGCTCCAGGTCACGTTTGTCGCCGACAGGGCCATGATCAGCGGGCTCATCACGCTGTCCGCCAGCGCCGTCGCCGCGACGTCCTCGCGGCTCTGCCGGTTCTCGCGGAAGCCGAAGGCGTAGAGCCCGACGATGGAGAGGATGCCGCCCGCCATGATCAGCATGGCGAGATTGACCTCGATCAGGGTAAAGGCCTTGCGCATCATTTCAGGTCCTCCCGCGGATCGTCGCTCTGGCCGATGGACTTCGCCTGGAGCTCGCCGGTCGAGCCCGGCAGCAGGACGGAAACCGGAATCTGGCTGCGGCCGAGCACGCCGTCGCTCACGCCGCTGCCGGAATTGACGCCGATGTTGAAGACCAGCGTCCCCTGCACCCGGACGGGACTGGTGACGTCCGTCGAATAGGTCGAGCCGAAGATGTAGCCCTGCGGCAGTTCGAGCCGGGCGAATTCCAGGCCGTAGGCCATCCCGGCCTTCCACTCGACGCCGCCCTGCTGATGGAGCTTGAAGGCATAGGCGGTGACGACGCCCATCTGGCCGCCGGGCGGCGCGTCGCCGTCCGTCAGCAGGCCGGCCGAGTCGCCCGACAGGTACAGGAGCTGCGTATCCTCGCGGTAGACCTTCTGGTAGACGAGCGACCGCTTGAGGTCGGACGACGACGTGAGGTCGGACAGCCGGTCGATCGGATAGAGATACATGGTGTTCTCCGCATTGTCGTCGCCCGAACCCTCGCCGCCCGCGTTGCCGGAATCGCCGGTCGCGTCATCGGTCGCATAGGAGTAGTTGAGGTCGGCGAACTCGTCGATGAGCCGGTCGCCCTCCTTCCGCGTGATGCGCCCGTAGCGGCGGATGGCGACGGCCTTGCCGACGACGATCTCCGTGTTGTAGTCGTCGGCCTGGCGCAACGTCTCGTTCCAGCAGTAGACGGCCGTCGGCTGACGGTCGATCTGCGCGCGCTGATAGGCGGCGCGGATGAACGAATTGACGCTCTGCATGGCGCCGCGGTCGGCCATGCCGCGCTGCATGGCGCGGTAGCCGCCGACCGACGCCGTGCCCAGCAGGCCCATGATGCCGATTACGACCAGCAGTTCAATCAGCGTAAACGCCCTGTTCATTGGCCGCTCCCCGGATAGTCGCCGCGACGGCCGACGGTAAGCTGATCGGCGGCAATCGAGTAGCCGATGCCGAAGCGCTCGAACGATCCGTTGCTCGCCGGATAGCCGAAATACATCTCGGCCAGCTTCATTTTCTTCGCGGACTTGCGCGTCCCGTGAATCGCACTCATGAAATCCATCCCGGGATGGCGCGAGCTCGACGAATCGCCGTCGCCCCGGGACACCCACAGCCCCGAGACGTCGATGAGCGGATTGCCCGACCGGGCCGACTCCACCATCTTGCGCACGCAGGTGCGGACTTCCGACGCCGACAGGTCGTACTGGTTCGCATCGACGTCGTTCGCCCCGGTGCGGTGGTTGCCGACCTTCCCGCTGAAGTCGATCGGCCATTCGTCGTTCTGGGCGTAATAGGCGGCCAGGCCCGACTGCACGAGCCGGAACAGCGCCTCGGCGCGGCGGTCGCGCGCGCTCCGCATCGACTCCGAGGCCGCCGTGGTCACCAGCCCCATCAGCACCGTGATGATGCCGATCACCAGCAGCAGCTCGACGATGGTAAAGCCGCGTCGCGTCATTTCACGCTCCTCGTCTGGCCGGGCGTCCAGCTGTAGACGTCGTCGCCCTTGCCGCCGGCCTGGCCGCCGCTCGCGCCCTTGCCGCCGCCACCGCCGGAGCCGTCATAAGGATACGGGCTGATGACGCCGTCCTTGCCGCAGCACCAGACGGCCGCCGTCGCGCGGATGTTGATGGACTTGCCGCCGACGTTCACCCCCTCGATGATGCCGTCCCCGTCGAGGTCCAGCGCAAAACGGAGGATGTGGTCCTTGACCGTCGCCGAACCGACCTTGGTACTCAGCGAGGCGGACGCCCCCCGGTTCTTCAGCGCCGCCGTCGCCCAGGGCGTGACAATGCCGAAGCGGTCGAGGCCGGACAGCTTGCCGTCCTTCGTCGACAGCGACATGTACTTGGTCGAGCCCGCCACCAGCGCGTAGGCGACGTCCTCGTTCAGCTCGCCGTCGCCCGAGCCGTTCTCGCGCAGCTTCTTCGGCCAGTGGCCCTCCTGCTGGAAAAGGGCGGTCAGGGCCGTCGCCGTGTTGGCGACCAGTTCCTGGCACTTGGCCCGTTCGGCGCTGCGCGTCATGGCCGAGTAGCCGCCCAGCGACGCGCCGACCAGCACCGTGATGATGCCGATCACGACCAGCATCTCGACCAGCGTGAATCCCGCCCTCGTCCCTTTTGCCGTCATCTTTTCGCTCCTCACTGTCTCAGGTTGACGATGTCGTCTTCCGTCCAATAGCCGACGCAGGCGTTGGCCTGCGCCGAAAGCTTGTCCCGCGACACCCACGGCGGAAACGTCCGCCCGTTCGGGCCGGCGGACCAGAGCACGTATGTCTGGTACGGGGCCGGACAGTAGTAGTAGATGTCCCGGCCCCAGCCGTCATGCACCGTCACGCCGTCCAGGATGTACTGGCCCGAGGTCGAGCCGCCGGAACCCTCGCCGCCGGAGCCGGTCGACGGGGCGAAGACCTCGAGGTCGAAGCTGATCGGGATGCCCGTGACGTCCGGATCCCTGATGTCGATGCCGAACAGCTTGTAGGAGTGGCTGCAGCGGCAGATCTTCTCGAGGTTCGGCATCCACCGGGCCGTCACCGCCTGCGAAGGGATGTTCGCCACCCGCGCGATGTCGGTTTCGTCTTCGCTCGTCGCCTTCTCCCGCAGCGTCCGCCAGTTGAACGCCTGCCCCGTCAGTGGGTCGCTGGGACAGCTGTTGTTCCCGCGCCACTGCTCGTAGTCGCTGTACAGCGACTCCGCCGACCCCATCATGACGAGATACCGGGGCAGCAGAAAGCTCATCAGGCCGAACTTGAACAGCTGGACTTCCCGCCATTCGGACAGATCCCGGCCCGCGCCATGCCGACCGAGATTCTGGGTGACGCCGTCGTCGAACCCGGCGGAGAAGACCGCCCGCTGCTCGTCCGTCAGGCTGCTGCTGTCAAGCCGCTTCTTCAGCTCCTCGGAGATGGCCGTCACGTAATTGTTCCAGCCGTTGCCCGCGCCGTCCCCGACCGAGTACGGATACCGGCAGTCGACCGGCTGGGCCTTGCAGGCCGCCTCGACCTTCGCCCAGTCTTCCGCCTCCTTCGTGCCGTCCGTCACCCGGTGATTCGACTTGTCGAACCAGCTCCAGGCCAGCGGCTGCGTGTCGCCGTCGAGATTCTGCAGGCCATGGCGCGAAACCTCAAGCGTGTAGTTGCGGCTGCCGTGAAGCCGCACCGGCGGATAGGTGCCGAACGCGGCATAGTAGCCGGACAGGCAGTTCTCCAGCTTCTGCAGCCGGGACACCGTCTTGTTGCGGGCGGTCTGGTTGGAGCCGATCGACGTGAGCCGGAACGTCACCGCCATCAGCGTGACGAGGACCACGACGACGATCAGCAGCTCGACCAGAGTGAAGGCTTTTTTCATTTTCTCGGATTCCGTCGCGTTTTCAGCCGTCGATAAGACCGCGCTTGACCGCCAGCTGCACGGCCTCGGCCCGGTTGGAGGCGCCCAGCTTGAAGAAGGCGCGCTTCAGGAACATCTTCACGCTGTTCTCCGAAAGACCCAGTTCCTTCGCAATCTCCCGGTTGTTGCCGCCCTTGGCCGCCAGCACGAGCACCTCCGCCTCGCGGGACGACAGACCCTTCGATCCCTTGCGCGTCTCGTAGATCTTGCGGATGTCGTCGGTCATGAACACCTCGCCCGCCATCGCCGAACGGATGGCCGCGGAAATCGTCTCGATCGGACTTTCCTTCATCACGTATCCGAGCGCACCTTCCTCGATGGCCCGGAAGACGTCTTCCTCCACGTCGGAGGTCGTCAGCATCACGACCTTGCGCTTCGGATTCTCCGTCAGCAGATCCTTCAGGACGTCGATGCCGCCGCGGTCCGGCATGCGGACGTCCAGCAGCGTGACGTCGGGATTCTTCTCGGCGACAAAGGCAGCCGCGCCGAGCCCGCCACCGAACTCGCCGGCCAGCTCCAGCTCGGGGTCGGCCTCGATAATGTACCGCAGCCCCGCCCGCACCACCACGTGGTCGTCAACTATCACGACACGAATCATGGCCGGATTATATCAAAAACCAGTCCGAAAATGAATGGTCACTGGACAAAGTAAATGCAACTATGGGCGGGTTAAATGCAAGTCGATTGAAGAAGTAAGTGGGCAGTGGCGGCGGAGAAACCTGGCCGTTTAGT
>JBJEWA010000007.1:0-23143 GCA_051884805.1 Kiritimatiellia bacterium
TCGCTAAATCTACACGTTCCCACGGCCATCAAAAAGAGGTTTTGCAATTACCTCGGTGTGTGTCGCAGCGGGGGCGAATCTGAAGCTGACGGACGAAGGGATTAGCAATCTGATTTCGAATTGCAGTTTCCAAGATGATGGCGACAACATTGCCAATCTGACGCCTATGCAGATTTCGGGCTGGTCGTGGACGATTACCTGTCCGCGCGGTTTGGTGAATTCCGGCGGCAACGGGTTGCAAGGCAACGGCGGCAATGTTTCACTGGCGGAGCCTTGGACGACTTACGGCAATGTTACCGTCTTTATGCGGGAAAACACTTCCCTTGCCCAGACGATTGAAGTTCCCGAGGACGGCGAGTATCTGTTTTCGTTTGTCGAGGCACATCGCAAATCCTATGACGACGCTCGACAGATTCCTTACACCATTAAGATCGGAGACGTCCTCGTCTTCAAGGGCAACCCTACCTCTTCAGCGAAGTTTACCCGCCATTCTGTCTCGGTTGCGCTGACCCGGGGCAGTTATGAGCTCGAGATTCATTTCGGCGACGATTCGTTGGAGGAGCCCGCAGGCAGGCAAGGCGCCATTGTGTATTTTGATGATTTCCGGTTGTCGCCGGCAGCCGAAACACGGCAGCCGCGCCGGGCTAAGATGGAGTTTGCGCGCGGATCGGGGTTGATTCTGGACAACGCTTTCCCGTGTGTGCTTGACAATGTATGGGTTGATGGAACGGAAGTGCGGGCAAGGCCGATGCGTATAGCCGCCGCCGGCGTATCGGTGCAAGGCGAGGGCGTCGTCAAGCCGCTGCGACCGACAGGACTGCGAATTCTGGTGCGCTGATGAAGATTCCCTTTCTCCTGGCGTTATTGGGGGCTGGCTGCGCCGCCCCCGCAGCCGACAGCATCGCTCCGACCAATTATCTCCAGTTGGTGCGTGAATTTGCGGATCCTCCGGCAGCCGCCCGCCCCTGGACGTGGTGGCATTGGATGAACGGCAATGTCACCAAGGCCGGAATCACCGCAGACTTGGAAGCCATGCAGGAAATCGGGCTTGGCGGCGCTCAGATATTTGACGCCAAGTTGGGCGCCCTGTCGGCTGGCAATGTGCGTTTCAATTCTCCACTCTGGTACGAGATGCTCGACCATGCCGCTCGCGAAGCCAAGCGGCTGGGGTTGACGCTCGGCATTGCCAATTGCAGCGGGTGGTCGTTGTGCGGCGGGCCTTGGATTACGCCTGAAGATTCGATGAAGGTTCTGGAATGGACCGAAACGACGCTTCGCGGCGGGGAAAGGTTCGACGGCAAACTGCCTCGGCCACGCAATTTGCACGGCTTTTATCGAGACATTGCCGTCCTGGCGATCCCCGATCCTCCGGCCGAACAAAAGACAATGGCTCTTGCCGGGGGGGTGATGACGGCGCCGGCGCCACAGGTTAAAACCATTTCTTTCGCGCATGACTTCGCAGCCAGCGGCTTTTCGTCCGCCTTTGCCGTCGATGACTGGCAGTGGCAGTTGGAGGGGAACATAAAAGTCGAGGTGTCGAACGACGGAAAGACCTTTACCCCGCTCTGCCATTCAGTCGCACGTCTCTTCGTCGAGGGTTGTCAGATCGGCGGCCGGCGCTATTTTACATTTCCCCGGCGAGTGTTTGCCCGGCATTTCCGTTTCACGTTTGACTTTCCGGCGCGTCCCGAAGTGCGCCCGCAAAGCCTACGCCTTGAGCCCGGCGTGCGCATCGAGGATTTGCCTTTCAAGAACTTTCAGGTGCGCGGCATCGTGGGGACCAGCCGGCTAGAGCCGGATGCCGATCAGCGCATCAAGTCCGCAGACATTCTCGATCTGACGCACCAGTTGGGGGCGGATGATTCCTTTGCATGGCATGCTCCATCGGGCAACTGGACGCTTTTGCGGATCGGTTACGCCGCCAACGGCCGCAAGAATCATCCTGCAACAGAAGGCGGACGGGGATTGGAAATAGACAAGCTTTCCAAACGGGCGCTGGACGTCCATTTTGACTCCTACATCGCAAAACTGCCGCCTTTCGATCACGTGCTTGTCGATAGCTATGAAGCCGGTTCGATGAATTGGACCGAGGGAATGGAAAGCGCCTTTCACAAGCATTGCGGCTATTCGATCAAGCCTTATCTGGCCGTTCTGACCGGGCGCGTGGTGGACTCGATGGCCTCCTCGGAGAAGTTTCTGGCTGATTTCCGCCGCACGATTGCGAAGATGTTCGCCCAGAATTTTGCCGGGCATTTTGCGCAGCGCTGCCATGAACGAGGCCTGCGACTGGCGCTTGAACCCTACGGCAGCTGTCCATCGGTTGATCTCGACTACGGCCAGTATGCAGATTTGCCGATGGGGGAGTTCTGGAGCTCGGGGAAAAGCGGTTCGACAGTGTGCGGCAATGCCAGAATGATCGGATACTTGGCGCATTTCTGGGGCAGAGACATGGCCGGGATGGAGTCGTTTACGGCCGGTCCGGAGGGAACGTGCGGACGCTGGCAAGGATTGCCCTGCCAAATGAAAACCCAGGGCGACAGGGTCTATACCGAAGGGGTCAATCACATTGTTTATCACCGTTTCGTCCATCAGCCCTGGGTGGGCGACAAATATGTGCCCGGGTTGACGATGGGGCGCTACGGCACGCATTTCGACCGCACCCAGACGTGGTGGAAGGAAGGGCGCGAGTGGGTGCGCTATCAATCGCGCTGCCAATATCTGCTAAAGTGCGGGCGGCCTGTTTCGGATGTGCTGATCTGTCTTGAAGAGGTCGCTCCTCAACACCCGCCGATCGACAATTGCCTGCCCTACGGGTATGCCTGGGACGTCTGCTCACAGGCGGCCGCCAAAGCCGTTAAGCGCGAAGCGGACGGTACAATCGTATCGCCTGGCGGCGCGCGATATCGGCTGATGCTGGGAGATGATTGGAAAGCCCGCGCCGCAGCAGAGTTGGCAAAGGCTGGATTGACGCCGGATTTCACGTGCTCGCTGCAGCAGGGCGACAAGATCGGGAGCGATTCAGTTACTTTCATTCATCGTGACTACGGCGAATACGGCGACGGCTATTTTGTGGCTTATCCGCGTTTGACGGCCGCCAGGGTCGAATGCTCTTTCCGCATCAGCGGACGTCGCCCGTGGCTGTGGAATCCGATGGACGGCTCAATTGCCCCCGCCGACCATTGGCGGGAGCAGGATGGCCGCACCTATGTAACCATCGATTTTGAGCCGGCCGATTCCGTGTTTGTCATGTTCCCGGCCTGCGAGGCGGTCGCTGCGCGGGCGATTGCAGCGGCAAAGCCGAGGTTGCGCCCTCGCGGTGTTGCGCTTGTCGAAGGCGAAGCGGTGCCGGGGCCGTGGCGCGTTTCGTTCTCCGCTCGTTATCGCGATCCGCCGAAACCTCAGGTGATGGGAACGCTGTCAGACTGGACCGAGAACGCCGACAGGGAAGTCAGATATTTCTCGGGCACGGCAACGTATGCGAAGACGCTTGAGAGCCGGGTGGTCGAGAAAATGCGCGAGGGCATCCATAAGGGGAAAAGATGTTTGCTGGACCTCGGCACGGTATATGATTTTGCAACGGTAACTGTCGGCCGGAAAACATTTCAGCCCCTCTGGAAAGAGCCTTATGTGGTAGACGTTACCGAAGCCATCAAGGCTGGCGGCCCGGACGCCGCGAGACTTGAAATCAGAGTTACAAACCGCTGGCCCAACCGGTTGATCGGCGATGATTTTCTTCCTGAAGATTGCCGCTGGCAAGCCGCCGATAAACCGCAGGAGCTGGTCGAGATCCCGGCGTGGGTCAAGGCCGGCGAGGATAGCCCGGCAAACCGAAAATGCTTTACGAGCTGGAAGCATTGGAACAAAGACGACAAGTTGCTGCCCTCGGGTTTGATCGGCCCGGTTCGCATCGGGCTGGTGGATTCAAAACATTGAGACATCGGGCTTATGAATAATAAAGACAAGCTTGCACTCCTCGCCGCCGCGTGGGCTTCTCTGCCGTGCCTTGGCGCCTATCACTTTCGCGCGCCGCATGTGGAGCCGGTGGAACGGGTGCCGGGGTTGATCTGGGTTGAAGCTGAATCGTTCGCCGATTACGGCAATTGGCGCCTGGACACGCAGTTTACCCATAAGATGGGGAGCGCGTATTTAATCGCTCCGGGAGTCGGCAAGCCCATCGGATCGGCGAAAACAACGGTTCACGTCGCAACGTCTGGCGCGTACCGTGTATGGGCGCGGACGAAAGACTGGCTGCCGGAGTTCTCGCCCGGACGTTTCAGAATTGATGTCAACGGAGCAGAGGGAGCTGTCCTCGGCGCGAGCGGAGCGCAGGGCTGGCACTGGGAATGTGTCGGCGATTTCACGCTCAAGGCCGGACCGGTCGAGTTGGCGCTGGTCGATCTTTCGGGGGCGTTCGCCAGATGCGACGCCGTCATTCTGTCGCGTGACTTGGGATATGTGCCGCCAGACGGCCCTAAATTGCTGAAGGCCGAAAGAATGCGCCTGACGGGAATGCGCAACGAGGTTGCCGAGGGCGGAAGTTTTGACGTCGTGGTCGTCGGTTCGGGGACGGCGGGCATGGGCGCTGCGATCGCTGCCGCACGCGGCGGCGCCCGGGTGGCGCTGGTGCACGACCGGCCTGTTCTGGGCGGGAACTCCAGCTGCGAACTCGGCATTGGGACGGATGGCGCCGCCGGCGCCCATCCCAACAGCAACTACGACGCGCGCGAAACGGGGCTGGTGGAAGAGGCCAATCTGACCCGGAAATACGTTCGGCCGGGGTCGCTTTCCGAGGTCTATGCCTATATGTGCGCCCGCGAATCGAATCTGTCGGTCATGCACAATCAACGTGTGTATGCGGTCGAGAAAGACGGCGATCGCATCGTCGCCGTTATCGCGCGCGATACGCTGACCGGCAAGGTCGCGCGCTATCGTGCGCAGATTTTCATAGATTGTACGGGGGACGGCTGGGTCGGGTATTTTGCAGGGGCGGAACTGATGCATGGCCGCGAGGCGAAAAGCGAATTCGGCGAACAGCAGGCTCCCGAACGGCGCGACGCCTTGATCATGAGCGGTTCGCTGATGGACGGGTATCTGTCCTATCGCTATCGCAAGACCGATCGGCCGGTCGCTTTCCAGCCGCCGGCCTGGGCCGACGTCATGCCGGCAGGTTTTTCGCGACCTGTCAGCTCCCTTGCCCCCGTATGGTGGTTGGAGCATCATGGACGCTTTGATGAATTGGCCGATCCGGAGCGGGCGCGCGATGAACTGATCCGCATCGTCTTTGCTTACTGGGGATGGTTGAAAAACTCCTGGAAAGGGCCGGATAGCGCGAATGCCGAACTGCTGGAAGTGCCCTTTATGAACGGTCGGCGCGAGGGTTATCGCTTGACGGGCGATTATGTGCTTACGGCCAACGACTGCCTGGCCGGACGGGTGTTCGACGATCGCATTTCATACGGCGGGTGGCCGCTGGATACGCACGACCCGCTGGGCATTGAGAATCCGGGCGGCTGGGGATATTGGGAGCCCCATCCGCCGGTACCCATTTACACGATTCCCTACCGGTGCCTCTATTCGAAAAACATCGCGAATCTGATGATGGCGGGCCGGGATGTCAGCGTTACCCATATTGCGCTGGGGTCGGTGCGTGTCGAAAGCACCTTGTTCTGCCTTGGACAAGCTGCCGGCACGGCCGCGGCCATGGCGACCAAGAGCGGCATGACGCCTCGTCAAATCGGTCGTCGCAGAATCAAGGAACTGCAGCAGCAGCTGCTCAAGGATGACATGTACATACCGGGAATCGCGAATGAAGACCCGGCGGACAAGGCACGAGGCGCGACTAAAATCACCGCCTCGTCGGTCATGTCGTCATTCAAGCTTCAGAAGGATCATCCGGATCTTCAGGCGTCCCGCGACGGATCGCATAGGTTGGACCGCGACCGGGCTTGCGGATTTGCCCGCGGCACGCTGGATGGGATCGAAGGGCTGTCGTTGCTGCTGACCCATTCGGGTTCCGGGCAAGCCGAGTTGATCGTGGACGTCTATTCATGCGGTGAATCCGGCCAGGGGCCGAGCGCGTCCGATTTGGCGGGCACTGCCCGGGTGCAGGTCTCGCCCGGGCCGGAACGCTTCGTGGACATTGCGTTTGGGCGCAAGGTCATGCTGGCCAAGCCCTATGTGTGGGTGGTTTGCCGTCGTAATCCGATGCTGTCATGGAGTTGCCGCAAGGCCTCCCCGGTTTTTGTCTGTTCCCGCGCCTACGGCAGGGAAGGCGCCTGGACGGTGTCCGAGAACCAGGGCTACGCCTTGGTGACCATGCCGCGGCAGCAGCTGCCGGTGGATGCTCGTCCCGAGTATGTGGTTGACGGAATTGCGCGACCGGTCGGCACTTGCCTGCACGGGTGGATCTCCGACGCCACCCAGTCCTTGCCGCAGTACGTTCGTCTTCAATACGATCGGCCCGTGAAGGTGGGCCAGATTCGCTTGACCTTTGATTCGGATCTGACGCCGCGATATCCGAAAGCCCGGCCCAAGACGCTCGTCAAGGATTATTACATCGACATCTGCCGGGCAGACGGGCGCTGGGAGCGTGTTGTTGACGTGAAGGACAATGGCTACCGGCTGCGTGTCCATGACATCCCGGAGAAGGAAGTTGTCGTCGTGAAAGTTACGGTTACCGCTACGCACGGCGATGCCTCCGCCAGAATACAGGAGATCCGTCTTTACCCCGCCAAGGCTACGGATTGCCGTGCCGCCGAACTTGAAGGCATGTTGGCTTCAGTGCCTGACGGCGGGGTTTGCCTTTTGCCGGCCGGAGAAATCGTTCTGCGACGCCCTGTCGTGATGCGTGGCCGCAAGGGAGTGACGATCCGGGGACGTCCCGGGACCGTGGTGAAGCTCCATTTCTCGCCATGGTCGCGACAGCTTGAATGTCCGGGCGCCTTTGTCTTTGACCGCTGCGAAAAGATCCACGTCGAGCAAATGGTTTTCACGACCGACCATCCGGTCAATGCTTCGGGCCGGGTGGTTGCCATCCATCCCGAGTCGGCGAGCTATGACGTCCGCATCGACGATCAGTTTCCGATAACCGGCGCCGAACAATTTCGCGGACTGGATACGTTTGACGAGGAAGGCATGCCGGATTATGCGATCGAGACGTACAACGATAGCGGCAATCCCATTGACTATACGGTTATCGGCCACCAGCTCGTCCGCGTCCAAGGGCCGAGCGCGGCGCGGGTCAAACGGCTGCACATCGGGCATCGCGTGCTTTACCGGTACGTCATCTACGGAAGTGCCGTATTTTCCGTCGAAGGCTGTCGCGATATGACTTTCCGCGACATCGAGGTCGGCCGGTGCGCCAGCTTTGGCATGCGCGTGACGCCCCATTCCCATAATCTCACGCTCGAGCGCTTCAATGTCCGGAGTCCGGCCGGCGACCGCGCCTTGTTCAGCGCCAATGCAGACGGCGTGCACATTCTGGGCCTGTCCGGCAAATTGACGATGCGCGACTGCCATTTCAAGGGCTTGGGCGATGACGCGCTCAATATTCACGGCAAGTCCGGCGAGGTAAAATCCTTTGACGCTGCGACCGGCAGCTGCAAGTTGATCGGACGCAATCTCTCGCGCTCCGAGACGCGGCTGCCGCAGGCCTGGGCGGAAACCGGCTGCCGCCTGGTTGTGTACGACAGCAAGACGTGTGTGGAGAAAGGCGTGGTCACGTTGACGGCCTTCGATTCCGCGACGGGCGAAGGTCGTGTAAGTTGCGGCGCTTGCCCGATGAAAGTCGGCGATTATGTCGCCAATGAACGGGATTTCGCCCAGGTCGAAATCGCCAATTGCTCCGTTGAGAATACGCGGGCGCGCGCGTTCGTCCTCCAGTCGCGCAACATGGTTGTCGACGGATGCCGCTTCAAGGGCTTGTCGCTGCCGGCGATCTTGGTTGCGACGGATTTCACGTTCTGGAACGAGTGCGGCCCGGCCAAGAATTGTGAGATCCGCAACTGTCGATTCGAGAAATGTGCGATGAACGGGTCGGCGGTCAACAAAGGGGCGATCGTCGTGAAGGTAAATCATGACGGCGATTTCGCCAACTATCCCGCCGGCGTCCACCGTGACATACGCGTGAAGGGCAACCGGTTTGTAAATTGCGAGAAGGGGGTGGCCTTTTTCTCGTCGACGGACGGCGTGCTGGCCGAGAACAACGTCTCCCGTAGGGGCGATGCGGATTTTGGCGTGCTGAACTGCACGAACGTCATCATCAGGGGCAATCGCGCCGGGAAATGACAAGAGGAGAGCAGCGCATGATTCCAAGAACGTTGGCGGTCTCGGTTTCATCGCTTGCGGCACTGTCATGCTTTTCGGCCGAGCCGGCGGCCGTCGCATTGGTCGAAGTGGACCTGACAAGGGAATTGCGTCCGATCAAGATCATGCATGCGGTCAACGGCGCCCCGGAGGTTCAGAAACCCGGCGGCGATCAGAAGCGCGGTAATTTTGCGGACTTTGCCGCCGCGCGCATTCCATACGGGCGAACGCACGATCTGATTTATCATGTCTCGGGCGGAGCGCATACATGCGACATCAGTGCCGTCTTCCCTGATTTCGGGGCAGATGAAAACGACGCGAAGAACTATGATTTTGTATTTACCGATCACATGCTTGACGCGATGTGTCGAGCCGGAACGTCTCCCTTCTTCCGGCTGGGCCAGACGATCGAACACGGCCCCAGGAAATATGGCGTTCTGCCGCCAAGGGATTTCGGCAAGTGGGCGCGCATCTGCGAGCATGTGATTCGCCATTACAACGAGGGATGGGGATGGGGCCTTGATGACGCCGCAACCACGCGCAACATCGCCTTCTCGAACCAGTTCAAGGTCGTCTATTGGGAAATCTGGAACGAGCCGGACCTTGATTGGCCTCAGCGATGGAAAACCAACCCTCGCACATGGGGCGGAACGGACGTGGAGTTCTTCCTGTTCTATGAAACGGCCGCCAAACACCTGAAACGCAGGTTCCCGCATTTGAAGATCGGCGGACCGGCGCTCTGCTCCAACAGGCAATGGGCGGAGAAGTTTCTTTCATACTGTCAACAGCGTCAGGTGCCGTTGGATTTCTTTTCCTGGCACATCTATGCCCGTACGCCGGAGCCGTTTGTCGCCTTGGCAAGAGATTTCCGTCGCAGGTTGGACGCTCACGGCTTTGGGAATACGGAGTCCATTCTTAATGAATGGAACTATGTGAAGGGGTGGACGGACGATTTCGTTTATTCCCTTCGGGTTCAATCCGGAGATCTCAACTTGAAGAGCGCGGCGTTCATCGCGGCGGTGTTCTCCGTCTCCCAGGATGCCCCCGTTGACATGCTGATGTATTACGATGCGCGTTTGAGCTCTCCCATGAACGGCATGTTCGACAGTGCAACGCGATGGCCGTTGAAAGGCTATTACCCATTCTACGCATGGTCCAAGATGAGAGATTATGGAATGCAGGTCGCGTGTTCGGTCAAGGTCAAGACCGGCCAGGATTCATCTGCAAACACCGGCTATGTCGAGCAAAAGGACAAGATCTCCGGCAATTGTTTTTATGCCACGGCTGCCAAGGGCGAGCTTGGCGGGGCGGTGTGGATTGCCCGCTACTCGGATGATGACAATTCATCCGACATCGGTACGGTTGAGCTGCATATTCCCGGCGCACGATTGAAACAGGCGCGGTGCCACATGACGGATGGCATCCGAACCTACACGGAAGTGCCCCTGCGCTGCAAAAGCGATGAAGAGGCGGCTGTCAGCATGCATCCATTGTCTTTCGTCCTGATCGAGTGGTGACGGAAGATGGCGGACGTGGACGCGGGCTTGCGTCGTCGCGGGGCGGGTATGCATTGCGTCAAGGGGGAGGGTGAAAGATCCCTGCCCGGAAGCGTGCGCCGGGCGTAATCGCGGAAGTCGCGACGGTGCGTTCCGTACTCGTGGCCGGTACGAACGTGCCTGCGCGCGTTGTGCTTGAAGGCACGGCCGTCGCCCAGCCCGACAGCTGGATCCTCTATGTGCGCGATGCCACCGGCGCCGTCCCCGTCTTCAATCGCACCCGCAAGCCGCTCGACTGGTTCAAGCGCGACGCGGCGCACAATGACGACCGTTTTTTCGCCTGATAACCTGATAACATCGTGTACATCAGACTGTTGACTCGCCCTTGTGAATTTGATACTATTGTTCCACTCAAGTGAGAAATCTCCCGCAGCTTGCGTTTGACGGCAGTCGGTGCCGACGGCGCAGGTGGCGGGATCCCAACGCAAAACAGGAGATCACAATGAGCATGGAGGCGGTCAAACTGGCGGCGGTTAGGTTCATGGCCGGCGCGATCATGGCTGGCGGATTTGCCGGGACGGCTCAGGCGAAGTGGACGGTGACGGCCACGGGCTCTTGGGGCGCGATTACCGAGTCCGAGACAGGGTGGGCGCTCACGGTCAATGCAGCGAATACCTCGGCGGTTTCGATACGCAATGTCAAGACCGTCGGCACGGGAACAGTTGTCGATTTGACGGAAACGGATGGTTTTACCCTTACGGCAATCGGCGGTATGGCTTCAACAGTTATCACTGAGTGTGTTTTGCCGGATACGGTGACGACGATTGCGAAGTACGCCTTTCAAAACGACTCGGCTCTTGAGAAGATAACCTTCGGCAAGGGGTTGACGCCAATTGTCTCGTCGGTGTTTATGTCGTGTCCTTTGCTCAAGGAGATTCATTGCAGAGGATTCCCGTTCTCGTCCGACTACACGCAGAGCGCCAATCTGACGGCGTCTCAGGTTGATTTGGGTTTGAGCGAAGATCACAGCGTACGAGTGTTTTTCCCGGCGACAGACGAGGAGTGGGGGGCTTTCCTCAAGTCGTCCTACGTGACGGCGTGGGGCGATCTGGATGAAGCAACGCAGGCGAAGTACGCGTTTGCGGATGGCACGGAGCCGGTCGGATTGAGCACGCGCACGGGGCTCAAGAATGTCTGGCTCGTAGCCGAGGGCGGGGCGGCGGCGGATTCGTATGCCCTCGTTGTCGCGGCGAACGGGGCGGAATACGGCGCGGTGACGCCGACCTACGGCGAAGAGCCGGTCGAGTACACGGCAGACCAGCTGCCGGTCGCCTGTGTGGCGACGGTCTCGTTCGACAGGGGTGAGAAGATTCTCCACACGTGCACGGGTTGCACCCTGTTCAAGTTTGACGACGGATCTTGGCGGGAGGTCGAGACGAAGTCCGCAACGGCCTATTCCTTTGCTCCGGCCGAACCGGGCAACTACAAGCTCGTCTGGAACTGGGAGCTGGCCGGCTATCGCGTGCCGTCCATGTCCGCTTTCGACGGCTCGACCATCGGCTGTACGGTGACGGTGGCGTCGGAAAGCGAACAGCTGGAAGGCGGCTACTGGCCGAAGAACGCCGTCGTGACCTACACCGCCTCCGGCGCGGCTCCGTTCGTCCGCTGGTTCGGCGATCTGGTGAAAGCGGACGAAGCCGCCAATCCGCTGACGGTGACGATGGACGCTGAGCGCGACTTTGCACCGGTGTTCCGCACGACTTGGCGAGTCGCTGAAGATGCCAAGACGATGACGGACGGATACTGGACGCTCAACATCTCCGGTACGGACGGGTACACAATCGGCTCCGGGCCGACCTTGCTGATAGTTCCTGGAGTCCTGGACTTGGCGAAGCCGACTTCGAGCGGGGTTCCGGCGGTTGGATTCGGCACGCAGGCGTTTAAGAACAATGCGGACTTGCGCGAGCTCGTGTTGCCGAACACGCTCGCGATAATTGCGGACTCCGCATTCGAAGGTTGCGGGAATCTTGTCCGAGTCGATCCGTTCCTGCCGGATTCGGTATCGTCGCTTGGTATCAGCGCGTTCAGCTTCTGTACCAATCTGGTGGGCGATCTTGTGGTCGGCGGCGGACGCACGGCCATGGACTTCGTTTACAGCCAATGGGCCTACCAGTTCAGGGAATGCAGGAAGATCAGCGGCATTACATTCGGCAAGCAGACCGGAGACCTGCGCAAGTATTCTTTTTGGAACTGCACAGGATTTGAGTACCTGAGATTCTATGGCAAGCCTTCGATCGTCAGCGGGGCTTTCGCGGGTGCGGCCACCTATCGGAAGGTCTACCTGCCGAGGAGCAATGCGGACTGGATGGATTTCTGCAATGACGCGACCTACGTGACGAAGTGGAGCGCTCTTGACGAGGCCAGTCGGAAGAAGTTCACCGACAGCTATCCGGACGAGTCGTTGCCGTTCGGTCTCAGCACTACGGCAGCGCCGTTTGGCCAGCAGTGGATATTCGTCTTTGGTGACGCGAGCGGCCTGATGGTCATTATCCGCTGACTACAGAAACAGAAAGGACGGTTATGCTGATGAGAACGCTGGTTGGCGCACTTGCGGTTGCGCTGTGTTCATGGTTGTCGTTTGCGGGGGGTGTGGCACGGGTTGCGGTATTGAACGGACGCGGAGACTGTGACAAGGATTTTGACGCGGCGCTTGCTGCGTGCGGAATCGTCCCCGAGCGCTTTGCATGCTCTCCCGACGGCATGAAGGCGTTTGCCGCAAAGATTGACAGCTTCGATCTCGTGATGGTCGTGCCGCTTTTCAACTACGCCGGCGCGAAGAACATCCTGAAGGACGGCGATACAGACGGCACGGCGATTCGCGGCTGGGTCGAAAAAGGCGGCGTGATGGTGGTGTCCGAGGCCAACTACCTTAATGCTCGCGGCTGGGTCGAAAAGATTGCACCGGAGGTGAAGGGCCTGACGACATCGAAGTGCACGTCCTCCCAGTGGGCCGTGCTCGGATACGTGACGAACGAGCGACCGCCGCATGCGCTGCGGATGTTTCCGAACGTCATCACCGAGGGGGACAGCTGGCCGCACTTCGACGAACCGCCCGTCGGCAATGCGGCAAGGGTCCTTGCCCGCTGCAGCGAGGGGAACCCGGTCTCGCTGCTCTATGGAATTGGCAGGGGCGCGGTAATTCTGACGACGCTACGGCAGCCGGCGACGGCAAGTCTCGAGAATTACCTTGCATTTGCCTGTCTGAAGCGTACGGGGCTGAAGCTCGGGGCCTTCTCAATGTCTCCGATTGCCGTTGGCGAAGGAAGGCTCACGATGATGCTGGAGGAGAAGCCGCAGGAGAATGTTTCGCTTGAACTGGTCGTCGCAGCCGTCGATGGCGAGCCAAAGACGTTCAAGTCCGGGTTCAAAGGGACGTCGGCGGCGCTCGATTATCGCATTTCCGTCCGTGGTGCGGTGACGGTGACGCTCAATGTCGTGACGAAGGGCGGGAAACGTCCGCTTTTTGTCCGCAAGACCAGCCTTCCGGATTTGATGACGCTACATTCGGCCAACTACCGTGGAATCGTCTCGACGGCGCGGCGTCTTTCGTCCGTTCCGTTTCGGATGGAGTTTGCGCCCGACCGCGAGGACCTTCACGGCGCAGAGGTGGAGGTCGCGCTCTTCGACGTTGCTGGTTCCGTCGTCACGAATGGCACGACGACCCTGTGCGTGACGGGGGAGGTGAAGGAGGCGACAGTGAAGCTTGAGCTTCCCGCGAAGATGTCCGCCGGCGGCTACGGCGTCAAGGCGACGCTCAGGAAGGGTGGTCTCGTCTTTGCCGCGACCAACTCCCTCGAGGTGCTTGCGCCGCGGCTTGCGCAGTGCGTCATCGACCTCGACAACACCTTTCTCGTGAACGGCAGGCCGTACTTCCCGCTTGGCATCTACCACGCGGTCGGCGACTACGAGGGGCCCGCCCGGATCGGCTTCAATACTGTGCAGTTCTGGAAGTGGGAGGTCCGCCCCGACCGGTTCGGCATGGCGACGGGCCTGCATAAGGCGGGCTCGAAGGGACTGCGGTGCATGTTCGAGTCCAACCACTGGGGTGACGGGATTTGGAAGTATTGCGCGGAGAAGTACGCGGACCATCCCTCGCTGCTCATGTGGGAGGTGGACGACGAGCCGTCCGAGACGGATACGGCGAAGAACCTCATCTGCAACGCCGGCTGGCACAAGTATGACCGGCAGCATCCGACATCGCTGACGAGCTGCCGTCCCGACCTCTTCGGCATCCAGTGCCGGGCGGGCGACGTCTTCGCGTTCGACCCCTACGGTTCGCGCGACACGCCGTTCGACGCAGTCGGCAAGACGGTCGAGTGGTGCCGTCTCGCGCAGGCGGCGACGAAGGGGCGCCAGCCACTCATGCTGGTTCCGCATGCGTTCCCGTCCGACCCGGGGGTTCTCCGTCCCGTCGCCTACGCGGGACTCGTGCATGACGTGCGCGCGATCTTCTGGTACTGCTGGAAGCAGACGAGCGGCGGCACGGTCGGCGTCGGTCTCCATGCGCACCCCGAGCACCAGACGGAGATCAGCAATCTCATTTGCGAGGTGAACGCGATGCTGCCGGGCCTTTTCTCGCCGGTGCGCCGTTCCTTCGAGGCGGGGCCTGTTCACGGTCTTGTCACGGGGCGCAAGGGGAAATGGGCGGAGCACCTCATCATTCTCGTCAACACGACGGGCGAGGCGGTCGAGGCCGACTTCACCGTTCCCGAGGCGCATTTCCGTCCGGCGTTGAAACGCGTGTTCATGCCGCTTGTGCCGGCCTTCGGCAAGGATGGAAAGCGGAAGCGGGACCGCAAGGGCAATCCGGTCTTCGAGGAGCCCTGGGAGAAACTTGAGGGGCCGGGGCACTTCAAGCGTGTCTTCAAGCCCTGGGAAACGGCGGTGTACAGGTGGTGACGGGGCTGCTTGCCGTCGGTGCGCTGCTGGCGGCGGCGATGCCGTCTCCGGACGATCCCGTGTGGCGTCCTACGGTCGTCCATGCGGTCGGCGGGGAGGATCCGGCCTATTCGCCGCCGCTGCTCGCCAACGGCGACATCGCCTTTCGGGTTGGCCCGTTCGGGGACAATGCGACGCGGTGGTGCGCAAATGGGTGGACGCCGCCCGTCTATCGCGAAGGGCGTCGGCATGGAAGCGAACGGCAGTTCATGCTGAAGTCGCACGGCAACTACCGGCTTGGGTTCACCGTCAACGGAAGACCGCCTGCGGGGGCGGCGACATGGGAGCAGACGCTGGACCTCTATCACGGCGAGGCGGTCGGACGCATCACGCTGTCGAACGGCGTCGTCATAACGACGACCGCAGCGGTTCCGCTCGGCATCCCCGCGATCGTGGTCCGCCGTGAGATCGCCGGAGCGAAGGGTGAAATCGAACAGATTCTGGACTTCGACGGCCCCGGTCTCGTCGCCGATCGCCGCGTGAGGGGGCCGGCTGCGGCCTGGGCCATAGTCTTTCCCGACGGACGGCGCCAGTCCGCCGGTTCGGTTTCGCCCGAGGCGGCGTTTCAGTCGAATCGGCTCGCGTGGGCGTCGTTCTGGGCGAAGTCCGCTCCGCCACCGGAGGATTCCGCGCTGCGGCGGTGCTACTTGACGGCGCTCTACCACCTGCGGTGCAATGCGACCGCGTGGTCGCAGCCGGTCGGCATTTCCAACGACACGTGGGCGGGAAGGTATTTCGCCTGGGACGAGTTCTTCTGCCAGATGGGGCTGCTCTACACGGGGCATGCGGACCTTTCGCGTCGCGTGAGCGAGTTTCGTGCGGTGATCCTGCCGTCCGCCCGCGCCCGGGTGTGGCATGACACGCGCGAAAACAAGTATGGCGCGGCGTATCCGTGGGAGACGCTGGAAGACGGCGGGGACGGTACGCCGCCCGGACATTGGAATGCGCACGTCTTTCACGGGGCGAATGTCGTCGAGGGCGCCTGGAACCAGTATGTGCGGACGGGGGACGGAGCGTTTCTCCGCGCGGTCGCATGGCCGTTGGCGCGGGACGTTGCGCGGTACTATGTCACGCATGTCGTCTACGGGGATGCGCAGAGCGGGCGCTTCGTCGGGCGCGTGACGGATCTCGAGCGGTTTGGCCCGGCCAAGGAGCGCGCGTTCATGACGACTTGCGGCGTCGTCGGCACGCTTGAAACGGCGGCGGAAATGGCGACGCGCCTCGGAGTGGCTGGAGACGAGGCGGCGTCCTGGCGGGCGGTGGCGGCGGCGCTGCGCAAGTCGTTTCCGGGACGGGATGGCTCCTATCGCGCGCTTCCGGAGCCGGATCTGGCCGTGGAGTCCATTGCCGTGGTCGCGGGGTATTTCCCGTATCGGGTGTTCGGCCCGGACGATGTCCGCGCCCGCGCCGCACTCCGTCACTTCGATGCCGTGGCGGCCAAGGCGGGCAATATGTATGCGTGCGGCGAGAAGGTCTGCAGCTGGTATGCGGCGTGGATTTCCGCTGCGGCCAGCCGGGCGGGCGAACGCGCGATGGCGCTCAAGTGGGCGAAGGTCGCAGCCGGCTCGGCAGGGCTTTTCGGCGAGTGCTGGGAAATCCGCGAAGGGACGAAGGTCCGTTCGCGTCCATGGTTCGCGACGGCCTCGGGAATGTTCGCATTCGCCTGTTCGCTGATCGACTGAACGACGGAAGGAGTGGTGAGGCGAATGACGGATTCTGTTTTGCGGGCAGCCCGGCTGATGATGCCGTCGGGGGTGGCCTTGTCGTGCGCACTTGTTGCGGCGGAGCCGTTCGAGGCCGATCGTTCGGTCCTGTCGGACAAATACTGGGAGATCTGGAACGACGGCGTCCAACGGCAGATCGACGCCGACATCGAGGCGAACCGCAAGGCGGATGGCGTGTTCGAGGTCGCGGCGGCCGACGGGACTGCGGTGCAGGTCGAGCAGATCGACCACGACTTCCGGTTCGGTGCGCATATCTTCAACTTCGATCAGCTCGGGAATTCCAGCTGGAACGATGCGTACAAGGCGAGCTATGGCCCGGGCGGCATCTTCAACCAGGCGACGGTCGCGTTCTACTGGAACAAGTACGAACCCGTCCCGAACCGTCTGCGCACGGGCGGTGGCTATGAGGACACTGCGGGCTTCTGGAATTCGCTGACGCGCGATGAAGCGGTGGAGCATTCGTTCTGGCGGCGTCCGGCGCCAGGTCCGGTCGTCAGTTATCTCAGGGGACGGGGCGTCCGGATTCACGGGCATGTCCTCATCTGGGGGCTGGCCAAGCCCGACTGGATCTACGACTGGTACTGTCCCGAGGAGGAGAAGCGGGCGTTTGACGGCCTTGGCATTCCGCGCAACGACGGGCAGACCGTCCGGCGGGACGGGGGCAGTCCGGGGGACTACGGCAAGGCGTGGAGGGCGGCATGGCAGAAGCTCAATGCGCAGTCGAACATGACTGAAGCGGCAGTTGCCGCGCTTGCTCCGGCGTTCGTCAAGCGGCTGCCGGAGATTTTCCGCAAGCGCGTCTTCGACGTCGCGGCAGGCTTCGGGGAGGTTGTGGACAGTTGGGACGTCGTAAACGAGAGCTCTGGAGACTGGGCGCGATACCGCAAGTCGCGGACGGGGCTTCCCGTCTGGATGACCTGGTACGGCCTCATGCCGGGCGACTATCCGCTCCACGCGCTTCTCGACGCGAAGAAAGCCTTTCCCGAAAAGGCGAAGCTGGCGATTAACGACTGGAATGTTGGCGACGATTTCCTCGCGCAGGTGAGGGATCTCGAGGGCGAGGGCGCGAAAATCGACGTCGTCGGCTGCCAGATGCATCTTTTCGACACGAACGACTGCATGCGTCTTGCGAACGGGGAAATGAAGGTCAAGTGGGTCGGTACGCCCGAGGCGATCGAGAAACACCTTGACCTGATGGCACGAGCGGGACGTCCGCTGCACATTTCCGAAGTCACGATTGCCTCGCCGGGAAGTGACGGCCGTGCGCGCATGATTCAGGCCGTCCTGGCTCGCAACCTCTATCGCAAATGGTTTTCGCACGAGGCGGTGACGGGAATCACCTGGTGGAATACGGTTGACGGCGGAGGGGTGAAGGGCGAACCGCTTGTTTCGGGGCTGTTCACGTCCGATTTGAAGAAGAAGCCGGCGTATCTCGCGCTCGATCAGCTGATCAATCGGGAGTGGAAGACGAAACAGGTCGTCTTCGCGAAAGACGGCAAGGTGGGGTTTCGCGGTTTTTGCGGCCGCTACCGGTTGACCTGGCAGGATGAATGCGGGCAGACCCAGGTCAAGTTCGCCGAGCTGGCCGCACGAAGATGCCGAAAAAGGATGAAATGAGCAGGCCGATGGGAGCGCTTTTGGTAGAATACCGCCAATGAGAGACAGAAACGATTTGCCGAATTTCAAGGTGACGCGGTCGGACCGGCGCAGTCTTGTGGATCAGCTGGCGGACGGCATCCGCCAGGCGATTGCGACGGGATTCTACCGTGCGGGAGACATGCTGCCGCGAATGACCGAGTTGGCCAGACATTATCGGGTCAGCGTCCGCATTCCGCGCGAGGCGATCCACAAGCTGTCCGTCGAAGGTTGGCTGGACCCGCGGCCTGGCGTCGGCATCACCATTCTTCCGCGGCGTGTGCCGGCCTGGCGGGGACACGTCCTTTTCGTGCTGCCGGACGCGGAAGGCTCCTATTACGCAAACGTCTTCTCGAGCGAGCTGCAAAACCATCTCGCGAAGGCGGGATGGCTGCTGACGCGCGTCAACGTGCTCCGCCACGCAAACGGATGGCGCGACAATTCGAATCTCGCGAGTGCGCTTTCCCAAACGTTCAATCTGGCGGTCGTTCTCTATGGGGATGTTTTCGTCGAGAAGCTGCTGACGAAAAAGGGCGTTCCCTATGTGGTGATTGCGGCCGAACGTCCGAGAGAACCGGTTCCGCACGGATTCGTCCGATTCAACCGGTACGGTGCGGTTGGGGATTTCGTGCGGCATTGCCGGAGCGCCGGAGTCAGACGGGTCGTGCAGGTCTGCATGGAAGGGGAGGGCGATGTGGATGCCGTGCCGGCATTGTGCAAGGCCGGCATTGCCGCGCGGCGCGAAGTCGTGCATTTCGACGATTCGTGCGGGCGGCTTGAGCAGATCGAGCGCGCGAGCTTCGACGCAGTGTTCAACCGGATCGCCGAGGCGGCGAAGGCGGCGGGCGAACTCGTATTCTTCACCGACGACTTCCTGGCGTTCGGCGGAATCACGGCGCTGTTGGCGCGACGGGTGGAGATTCCGCGGGAGCTGCAGGTGGTCGCCTGGGCGAACAGGGGCTTTGCACCGGTCGGGCCGTGGCCAGTCACGCGGATGGAACTCGATCCCTACGAGAACGCTGAAACGATCGCGAAACTTGTCATCGGCCGATTGACCGGAACGCCGATTCCAGGCAATGCCGCCGTTTCGCCGAAATACATTGTCGGCAAGACTTTCCCGCGATGAAGTGGCCGCCGCATCCATTTGGTATAATGCGGCGCGTGAAGGTCCTTTGGCGGAGGATG
This sequence comes from Kiritimatiellia bacterium, assembly GCA_051884805.1. Classification (GTDB taxonomy): domain Bacteria; phylum Verrucomicrobiota; class Kiritimatiellia; order RFP12; family UBA1067; genus UBA1067. The sequence continues at coordinate 19,343 of JBJEWA010000007.1, forward strand.
GCGGGAATCGGCGCGGCCGCGTGGGTGGCGGCGGGCGCGCGGTCGCTCCCGGCGGCGACGGCGGAAGTCGTGACGGTGCGTTCCGTACTCGTGGCCGGCACGAACGTGCCTGCGCGCGTTGCGCTTGAGGGCACGGCCGTCGCCCAGCCCGACAGCTGGATCCTCTATGTGCGCGATGCCACCGGCGCCGTCCCCGTCTTCAATCGCACCCGCAAGCCGATCGTCCACGGCGACCGCGTGCGCATCGCCGGGAGCCTGGGCGATCACCTGCAGGGGCTCCCCATCCTCGCGGCCGACGAGGTGACGGTGCTGGCGCACGGCCGGCCGGAGGAGACCGCGTCGGCCGAACCGGCGGAGATTCTGCGCGGCGAACACGACTATCGCCTGATCACCACGCAGGGCGTGCTGACCGACGTCTTTCGCGACGAATCCGACCCCGCCTGGGCGTGGGCGCTCATCGAACAATCCGGCGTGAAAATTCCGGTGAGCATCCATCTCGGGCCGGACGACTTCGCGTATCTGCTCTCGCAGATCGACGCCACGGTCGCCATCACCGCCATCGCCGTGCCGGACATCGAACGGCGCACGTTCATGAGCTATACGCTGACGACGCGCCACGCTTCCTCGCTGAAGATACTGGAGGCGCCGCCCGATCCTTTCGCCGCCGAGCCGTTCGACTACGCCCCCCTTGAGCAGATCGAACACGTCCGCCGTTTCGCCCACCGCCGCCGCGCGACCGGCCACGTCATCGCCGCCTGGGGCGGCAACTGCCTGTTCATCCGGCTGGCCAACGGACGCCCCTTGCGTGTGCGCATCGCATCCGGCGAGACGCTGCCGGACGCCGGCCAGTGCGTCACGGTCGCCGGTTTTCTGCGCCGCGACGGTTTTTATCCGCGGTTCGAGAACGCGCGGCTGCGCGTGGAGGGCGCCGCCCCCGCGCCGCCGCCCGAGGAAATCGTTTCGTTCGATCCGCGCCGCGCGCGCTTCGGCACTGCGCGGCCGGAAATCGACTCGCGGCTGAACGGCGCCCTCGTGCGCGTGACCGGCACGGTGCGCAACCAGATTCTGCCCGGAACCGGCTATGCGCAATTCGAACTCGATTGCGGAGGGCTCGTGATCCCCGTGGAGGCCGGGCGTCTGCCGCTGCCCGCCGTGGGCGCGGTCGTGCGCGTCACGGGCGCGTGCATCATGCATGTGGAAATCGAAGACCCCGCTACGCGCTTCGCGCGATTGACGGGTTTCGCGCTCGCGCCGCGCACGGCCGACGATGTCGTCTGCGTCCACGGGCCGCCGTGGTGGACGCCCGGCAAATTTCTCGCCGCCATCGGCGTGCTGGCGCTGGGGCTGGGCGTTTTTCTCGCCTGGTGCGTCGCGCTGGCGCGCGTCTCCGAACGCAAAAGCCACGAACTCCTCGCCGAAAAAAGCGAACGTCTCGCCGCCCAACTGCGCACGGACGAACGCACGCACCTGGCCGTCGAACTGCACGATACGTTCGCCCAGAGCCTCACGGGCGTTTCGCTGCAGCTTGACGCCGCCGCGCTCGCGCACGAACATCGCGACGCCGCCGCGCAGCGTTACATCGACAACGCTCGCAAGGCGCTGCAGGCCTGTCGGCAAAGCCTGCGCTATTGCCTGAGCGATCTGCGCAGCCGCTCGTTCGAACAGGCCGACATGAACGAGGCCATCGCCGAGACGGTGCGTCCGCATATCGGCTCCGCGCGATTGTCGGTGCGTTTCAACGCGCCTCGCGCGGCGTTCTCCGATTCCTCCGCCCACGCCGTGCTGTGCATCGTGCGCGAGCTGGCCGTGAATGCCGTGCGCCACGGACACGCCGCGCACATCCGCGTGGCGGGCGAGCGTGATGGCGACCGGGTGCGCTTTTCGGTGGCGGACGACGGGTGCGGCTTCGACACCGCGTACTGTCCCGGCTCGGCCGAGGGGCATTTTGGACTGCTCGGCATTCGCGAGCGCGTGCAGCATTTCAACGGCACGTTTACCCTGTCCAGCGTCCCCGGGCGCGGCACCAAGGCTACGGTCACATTGGGGGTGTCATGAAGAAGATCGCGATTCTGATTGCCGACGATCATGAAGTCGTGCGCGCGGGACTCGCGGCGATTTTCCGCTACCAGCGCGATTTCATCGTGGCGGGCGAGGCGAAGGACGGCGCCGAGGCGCTGGCGCGCGCGCAAGAGCTCCGTCCCGACGTGGTGGTCATGGATCTGGCGATGCCGGGCATGGATGGCGTCGCGGCGACGCGCGCCATCCGCCGCGCCGTGCCGGCGGCGAAGATCATCATCCTCACGACATACGCCAGCTCCTCGGAAGTGCATCTGGCGCTGGAAGCCGGAGCCTTGGGCGCCGTTTCAAAAGACGCCCCCACGACGACGCTTGTTGCGGCCATCCGCGATGTGGCCCGGGGGCGCCAGGCTTTTTCGCCCGATATCGCCGGGCAGATTGCGGCGGCTGAACGGCCCGTGCTGACGGGGCGCCAGTTGGAGATCCTCGAAGCCCTCACACGCGGCCTGTCCAATCACGACATTGCCGTCATGTGCCACATTTCCGAGGACGGTGTCAAGGCGCACCTCAAAGCGCTGTTTGCGAAACTCAACGTGGCCAATCGCCTGGAAGCATCCGCGTATGCCCTGAAAATGCACCTGGTGCGATAGCCGGCTGCGCGTTCTTGAAGCCGCAATGGGGCTTCCGTCCCGATCCAGGGCCGACGAATGAAATCGACGCTCCTCTCTACGGCGCGAGTTGATCTTCGATTTCACTCGTCGGCAGTGCTTAAGTATTCAGCAGCCAGCAACCAGCGGCCAATCCGAAAGGTCGAGGCGCCGATAGCCCCTTAATGGTACAAACCCGAACCTTGAATCGACGGCGCCCGATTCTTCTTGTTTGCGCATGGGGCCCCCGCCCCATGCGCTTCGATTGCCAGACTTCCAGTCCGTTCGTTCAGGTGGACGTCGGTGCCGCCTTCATCTTCTCGTTGCTCCATGTGAGTTGCCGCGCTTAAGCTTTCTAAAACCCCAGCATATAAAAGCAAGCAAAGCAACAACAAGATATGGCGGGCAAACAATGCAGACGGCCACCCTTTTGCCTGTCGTCAAGCGAGGCCATATCAGCAGATACATCAAAGACAGCAACGTCAAGCCAATGACCGCAAATACGCCCACGCTAACCACCACTGTGACAACGTCCGATGCGCCAGCCGACAACAGGTAATCCTTCACGATGAACGTCGCCTTCATCGCCGCCCAGATACCTCCGACGAGAGCGGCCCACGGAAGACCAACATAGATTAAAATCTGTCTGAAGAACTCACCCTCCTTGGCAGCGCAATTGTCGCACAGATATCGTTCTTCGAACAAATTGTGAACGCGATGGCTGGTCCCACAAGGTTTTCCGCACTTGCAACATTGAATCATAACTGCTCCTATTTGTGTTGTTGTTGTTTTGTTGTAGCAACCGCGCCGTCGATCCGATACAAAAAGAAACCCTCTCTCCGTATTCCGGTAGAGGCTGTGAGATGCCCTGAATGAAATACCGAGAGAGGGACGCGTTGGCGCCCACTCTGCACGTATCGCCATTCAGAAGTTTCTCACATTTCTACCGACGATCGCTTTGCAGTGCTGCAAATTGACTATGCGTTAGCGGGTTGGAACACGCGTCGGCTCACTCGAGGTAGCTTGACAGCAATGATCAGTTCCCTAACTATATGGCCATCTCAACAGCGCTTACCGTTTCAATGACAGTTGGATTATATCATTTACTTCCGAGTTTGCCACCGGGTGCAACGACTTT
>JBJEWA010000008.1:0-23105 GCA_051884805.1 Kiritimatiellia bacterium
TCGCTCTTGTCGCTCCTATCGCCCTCTCTTGTCGCTCTCGCCGCTCTTGTCGCTCCTGTCGCCCTCTCCTGTCGCTCTCGCCGCTCTTGTCGCTCCTGTCAGCCCCTCTCCCCTGTCGCTCTTGTCACCCTCGCCTCGCTACCGCCCGAGTACCCGCACGGTGTCCTTTGCGATCATCAGCTCTTCGTTCGTCGGCAGCACCACCACCGGGATCTTCGAGCCCTTCGCCGAGATGACGGCGGTCTGGCCGCGGGTCTTGGCGTTAGCCCTCCGGTCAGGCTTGATGCCGAGCGCGCCGAGCCGCGAGAGGATGCGCGCGCGGACCTCGCTCGAGTTCTCGCCGATGCCGCCCGTCATGATGATCGCGTCCGCGCCGCCGACGACCGTGTTGTACGCGCCGATGTAGAGCGCCACGCGATAGGCCAGCATCTCCAGCGCCAGCTCGGCCGCCTTGTCGCCCTTCGCCGCCTTCGCGCAGATGTCGCGGCAGTCGCTCGAACCGGTGAGCGCGAGCAGGCCGGACCGCTTGTTGAGCAGCGTGTCGGCCTGCGCCGGGGTGAGCTGCTCCGCCTCCATGATCGCCAGCACCGCCGCCGCGTCGATGTCGCCGCAGCGCGTGCCCATCACCATGCCGGCCAGGGGCGTCAGGCCCATCGAGGTATCGACCACACCGCCGTTCCGAATCGCGGCCAGCGAGCTGCCGTTGCCGAGGTGGCAGGTGACGAGGTTCACCTTCGCCAGCGGCTTCTTGAGGAACTTCGCCGCCTCCTGCGTGATGAACTTGTGGGAGGTGCCGTGGAAGCCGTACTTCCGGATGCCCATCTTCTTGTAGTACTTCGGGGCGATCGCGTACATGCCCGCGCAGTCGGGCATTGTCGCGATGTGGAAGGCGGTGTCGAAGACGCCGACGTTCGGAACGCCCTTGAAGATCTGCTCGCACGCCTCGACGCCGCCGAGGTTCGCCGGCATGTGCAAGGGCCCGAACCGGACGAGTTTCTTCGCCTTCGCCATGTTCGCCTTGGTCATCAGCGCCGAGTCCTTGAAGATCTCGCCGCCGTGCAGGATGCGGTGGCCGATCGCGTCAACGCCCTGCGCGAGGTCGCCCAGGTCGGCGACCACCTGCTTCAGCGCCTCGGTGTGATCGGCGGGACCGCCGCAGCCGATGCGTTCGACCAGGCCCTTGGCGAGCCGCTCGCCCTTCGTCATGTCGAAGAGCTGATACTTGAGGCTCGACGAGCCCGAGTTGATGACCAATACCTTTTTAACCGCTTGCTTCATTGCTTACCTCTGGTTTCAAGCCCTCACTCGGCGATCTCCACCTTGAAGAAGGCGCTGGCGGCGCCCGTCTTCGCCCGATCGACCGTGACCGTGACCTCGCCGGCGCCGACCGTAATCCGGCTTTCGGCGACCGGGGTTCCCCATTCGGAGGCCAGGTCGGTCTTGCAGTACACCCTGCAGGTCACCGTCTTCGTCGCCGCGCTCACCACCGTGTAGAAGGAGGACAGCCCGTCCGCCGCCGTCGCGGTCGTCGCCGCCTCGACGCTGATGGCCACGTTGCCGTTCGCGTCAAAGGCGAGCGAGGCGATTTCGACCGACTCGACCCGGTTGTCGACCGTGAAGCCGACCGAGCCGTCGGCCAGCGTCGTCTGCCCGATCGAGGCGAGGGAGATGCCGCTGGCGAGCGAGAAGCCGTTCGCCGACGCCAGCGCCGTCAGCGCCGGGAAGGCGTCGAGCATGGCGACGAGGTTGGTGTTGACGCCGATCAGCTCGGCGCTGCCCGTGACCGGCCCGATCAGGGTGCGGTCGAAGACGTTGCCGTTCTGCTCCGCCTCCCAGACGTCCGGGAAGTAGTCGCCGTCGGTGTCGCAGTCCTCGATGAAGAGCTTGCGCACGCCCTCGGTCGCCGGGTTCATCGCCGTCGCCACCGCGACCGGACCGAAGATGCCCGCCTTGCTCGCGCGGTCGCGCTCGCAGAGGTAGCCCCACGACTCCCACTCGTCGCGCACGCCGTTGCCGTTGGTGTCGATGTAGGCGCGCAGGAACCAGTACCCCGCCGGGAGGCCGGAGAGCGTCGCGTTCGCCGTCGTGCCGGACGGGTCGAGGTCGGCCGCGTCCAGCGTGATTTCGGCCGCCGGGTCGCCCGTGAAGTCGGGCGAGGCGAACGCCTGGACGCGCACGCGGGCGAGATCCGTCGCCGGGCCGGCGTAGCAGACGCGCACCGCCAACCGCTCGGAACTCGCGTCCTGCGTGGTCACGTTCATGCGGAACTGCTCCGGCGTCGAGAACGGATTGCCGTTCACCAGCCCGTTGTCCGCGAACGACATCAGGGTGTCGGTCTTGAACTTGGCGTTGTAGAGCGCGACCTCCCAGGTGTAGTTCGCGAGGTTCTCGAAGCGCACGCCCGTGCCCGGCGCGACGCTGCCCGCGTAGAGCGGCGCCGTCCAGCTGTAGACGCCGGCCGAATCGCGCGCCGGCAGGCGGCGGATGCCCGAGTCGTAGACGAGCTGGCCGTCCGCGTCCTTGACGCGCACCTTGAAGCCGGTGTAGGTCGTCCCGAACCACGAGGCCCAGGTGTCCTCGTTTTCGATCTTCCACGCGAAGGTCGGCTGCGCGAGGTTGAAGACGGCGCGCTCGGGACACGGCGTCGGCACCGTGCGCGTACGCTCGAAGCGCCGCGTGACCAGCACCGGCGAGGCCTTGACGAGCGCCGTATCGGCGTCGTGGTCGTACTCGGACTCGTCCCAGTTGTAGACGATCAGGTAGGTGACATTGGTGACCGGGTCACCGCCGCGGATCGTGCCGCGCCAGGAGACGACGTCGTCGTAGAGGTGGTCCCAGTCGATGTCGAGCCGGCCGTCGGTGAGGAAGTCGCCCTCCGCGAGGTACGGACGCGCCTCCTCCTCGAAGGTCTTGTCGAGGACGACGCCGGCCGAGACGCCGACCCGGTAGACGGGATCGTCGTCGACCTTGTAGCGGACGACGCGCACACGCGACTTGGGCGCCGGCGCCGTCGCCGTCTCGAAGCGGTTGCTGCCGTCGGTGAACGTCGCCGTGCCGACACGGTCGCCGCGGTCGCTGTCCGGCATGGCGGACGAACCGTCGCCCGCGCCCGAACCCGTCCCCGAGCCGGCGCCGGTGTCGCCGGAACCGCCCCAGAGATTGACGCGCGGCGTAATCGCGCTCATGTCGGTCAGCTCGATCTCGGCGCTGCGGCCGCACCAGCCGAGCTCCACGTCGTTCAGCACGCCGAACGGCTCGCCGGGCGTGTAGGCGCCGTCGCCGTCGAGGTCGTAGAAGGCCGTCAGCGCATTGAGGCCGCCGCGGACGAAGCCGCTGTCGGGCTGCGCCAGCGAGACGTCGATGACCTTGGTCTGGGCGGACGGAATCCGCGCCGAGTAGGAAACCCGGAAGATCGCCTCCTTCAGGCTCCAGGAGGCGGCCTGACCCTTGTCGGCGCTGTACGTCCCCTCCACCACGGCGATGATTGCGGACAGGTCCAGCTCGAAGTCGCCGGTCGTCAGGTTGACCGTGCCGATGCGCTCGCCGTAGAGGGCGATGTGCGCCTGCTGCGTCAGCGCGTCGCGCGTCAGCGTCACCGCCCGGTCGGAGCTCACGTACTCGTTCGCCGGCGGAATGAACGACGACCACTTGAACTCCTGCACGTTCTGGATGATGGCCGGGTTCTTCTGGAGCGCCGCGAGGAATTCGGCGTAGGTGCCGGCGAGGTGCAGGCCGCTTTCGTCCGTCCAGCTGTAGACGTCGCTCTGCGGCACCTGCGCGAAGTTGATGTCGAAGTTGCCGACGTCGACGTTGCCCGGCGCGAGGGTGCCGTGCACGACGCGATCCTCCCAGCCGCCGACGTAGACGGACCTGGCGACGGTCTGGCCCGGCGTCAGGGTCCAGGTCGCGTCGGGCTTGAGCACGTAGTCGCCGGTCGCGGCGTCCTGCGAACAGGCGGCCACCACCAGGTTCGGCACGCTGTTCGACGCGCCGCCCGCGGCGTCGGTTCCGGCCGAGAGGTGGGTGCCGTTGTAGCGCACCCGCAGCTTGACGGACGGAATCGGCAGGTCCAGCACCTCCTCGGAGCCGACGGCGTGCGAGACGAGCTGGGCGAGCGTGGACATCGAGTAGCCGTTGTAGCGGTTCTCCGCAAAGTTGCTCCAGCCGTCCTCGTCGGCGTCCTTGGTCGCGTCCCAGAGCGAGGCGCTGGCGATGCGCGCATCGCCGAGCGAACGTTCCCAGTGGTCTTCCATCAGGTCGTGGTCGGTCAGCATCTCGCCGAGATACAGCTTGCCGAACGGCCGGAAGTAGTCGAGCGTCCGGGTGTCGGTCTTCGCGAGCCGGGGATCGAGGAGGACGCCGAGCGACAGCTTCTCGCTCGCGAGGTACTCGGCGTAGTTGCTGAGCCCGTCGTGGTCGTTGTCCGCGAGCGGATCCGCGCCGTCGATCTTCATCAGCTGCTTCCACCAGTCGGCGATCAGGCCGTCCGACATGTGCTCCTGCGCGTATTCGGTCGGACCGACGTGGACCTTGCCGGCGGAATCGACGTAGGTGCCCTTGGCGAGATCGCGCAGGTAGGCTTCGCCCGCCGTGATCTGCAGCTTGATGCCGTTGTGCACGTAGGTGATGACGGTGTCCCAGCGGATCGGGGTCTCGGGATCGAGCCCCTCGCGGTAGTTCTGCTCGGCGTAGAGCCGCCACCAGTCCGGCAGGCCGTCGTCGCCGCCGCCGGAGCCGGTGAGGTCCCAGACGTCGGACGCCGTGCCGTCGTCCCACATCTCGTCGACATAGCGGACGAAGGCGCCGCCGAGCGGCAGCAGGTCGTCGCCGGTCTGGTTCAGGTGGCGGCCGGTGAATTCGAACTGGGCGGACAGCGTGCTGGCGGCGTTCGTCCCCGTGTTGTTCGCCAGCCAGAACTGGCGGGCGGTAGTCCAGAACTGGCTGCTCGAAGTCGTGCCGTGGCGGAGCGCCTGCGTCCACTTCGAGACCGGCTCGGCCGTGCGGGCGAACTTGTAGGTGCCCGCGACGTCGCCGGCATGGGTCTCGCGCCAGTAGGCGGAGTCGAGCGTCGTCGCGTCGAAGCGCGGCAGGTGGGCGATGGTGTTGGGAATCCACGTCACCCAGTTGCGCTGGCCGGCGTAGACGGAACCGTAGGCGTCGACGACGGCGCTCCACCACGGGATCACGTAGCCTTCCGGACGCGAGTACTCGGCCTTGCCGCCGTCGATGAAGCCGCGCGGAGCCGTCGCGACGCTGGCGGCGTTCTCGGCGCCGGGCACCGAGTCGAAGCTCCAGTGGAAGCGCAGCTCCGGCTCGACCTCGAGGTCGCTGCCGTTGCCGTCCTTGCTGTAGCGGCGGCGGCCGGACAGCCACTGGCTGTAGAAGGCGCTCTGGTTGGCGAGCGCGTCTTCTCGCGTGTAGCGCTTGCGCTGCACGTAGTGGTCGTCGGCGATCCGGTCGGCGCTCAATGCGCCGTCCCACACGCGGATCTCGTCGACGTAGCCCTTGAAGAAGTCGCGGTAGTACTCCCAGCCGGCGCCGTTCATGACGTTGAGGTGGTTGCCGCCGATGGCGCTGCGGAAGCTCGCGCCGACGAGGAAGGCGTGCACCGGATACTCCATGTCGAACCAGTAGGAGTTCGCCAGTTGCCCGGACGGCAGCGCGCCGACCGAGGTCTCGTTGGTGGCGGCGGCGGCGGAAGGCACGACGACCACGGCGCTCGCGCCGTAGGCCGGCTTGAGGTTGCTGTCGGCGGTGCCGTCGATCTCGCCGTTGACGTAGAGCTTCAGCTGCTTCGCGTCATAGGTCGCCGCCACGTACGTCCACTTGCCCGGCTCGACGGCCGTCGCGCCGAGTACCTCGACGTAGCCCGCGTCGAGCGTGCCGTTGTCGTCGAACATGGTGTACCACCGGCCGCTCCGGACGGCCAGGCGGAAGTTGCAGCGGACGAGCCGCTCGTCGGCGACGTGCGACCGGTTGACGTAGACCGCGCGTTCGACGACCGTCGCGTCGTCGGCCGTGTCGGGCCGCACCCAGCACTCGACCGTGTACTGCAGCAGCGACAGGTCGTCCGGATACTTGATCGCCGTGCGGGGATGCGCCTCGGCGACGAACGGCATCGACTGCAGGGCGGACGGGTTCTCCGGACCCTGGAAGTACATCGCCTGGCGGCGGCGCGGCGAGTCGGCGTCCAGCGGATCGGTCTTGCTGCGGAACTTGCCCGCCAGCTCCTCGTTGTCGCCGGCCGCGTCGTGGTCGGTGTCGAAGCCCTCGTTCTCCTCGAACGAATAGAGCCAGTCCCAGTTGTTCGTGTCCGGATCCGTCACCAGCCAGCGGTCGAGCGTGAACGGCTGGAGGATCGGGCGCCCCTTCGAGTCGTGGCCGAAGCCGTCGCAGTCGCGCAGGTAGTACGTCTTGCCCTCGTGGACGATGCGCTCGGGGACGAACACTTCGATCCGGCGGTCGGGCATCCGGTAGAAGAGCCGGGTCAGGGACCGGGCGTACGACGAGTCCGTCATCCACAGCGGCGTCGGGTCGGTGTGATACCAGGTCGTCGACGGCGCCACCAGCGGCATGATCGCCTCGTCCTGGTTGCGGATGTCGTCGCCGTCGGGATCGGCGTCGACCAGGCCGTTCTGCCACGGGTACTTGCGGAAGTCGTAGTCGCCGCCGGCCATGGGATCACCATTTCCGCCCCAGGCGTCGAACACGAGATCGCACGGATTGTAGGTGTTCTCCCGCACCCCGGCGGAGCCGAGCAGCGGGTTCATGCCGTGGAAGAGCTCGTAGTAGTCGTCCATCCCGTCCTGGTCGCTGTCGGCCTTGATCGGCGAGGTGCAGATGTACTTGCCGGGATTCCTGCCGAAGCCCAGCAGATCCTTGTACTCCACCTCGTTGACGCGGTCCTTGAAGATGTAGTAGGAGCCTTCGTCGGTGTAGACCGTATCCCAGCCGTTGGTGACGCGGCTGAAGAAGTAGTGCGACCCCGGCGACATTCCGGTCACGAGATGCGGATTGTAGAACTTGCCGTTCCGGTTGAACAGCGTCTCGTACCAGAACTCGTCTTCGTCCTCGATGCCGGTGTACTCCATCGCGCGGCTGAGGGAGAACACGCCCGTGGGGAAGTAGGCCGAATCCGGCACGTAGGAGTTCCAGCCGGAGCCGAGGTCGGCGAAGTCGTAGCGCCAGCAGAGCATCGCGCCGGTCAGGTACTCCTGCCAGTTCTCGAGCCCGTCGCGGTCGTAGTCGCGGTCCACCACCTGGTTGACGCCGTTGAGGACGACGAGTTCGTCGAAGACGGCGGTTTCCTGCGTCTGCGACGACCCGGACGCGCAGCAGACGCGCGGCGAGTTGTAGGCGTCGAAGACGGTGCCGTCCATGCCGTCGCAATAGCCCTGGAGCGTCGCCTTCGCGCTGACGGCGCCCGGGTTGCCGTCGGCGTCCGTGCCTTCGGCCCACTGGGCGTTCTCGCCGACGTAGACCGTCTTGCCGGCGAACTGGGCCTCCCAGCCGTCGGGCAGGCCGTCGCCGTCGGTATCGACCGACAGCGGATTGAGGCCGCCGCCGGGGATGCAGGTCGAGCCGGTGTCGACGTCGCCGTAGGCGAATTTACCCGCCTCCTCGCTGTCGGACAGCCCGTCGCCGTCGGTATCCTTGTTCCACGGATCGGTCGGGAAGAACTTATTGAACCAGGTCTTGTGCTCCTCGGGGCGCTTGATGGTCGTCGAGTATTCGGCGTAATGGGCGCACGAGTCGGTGCCGGCGAATTCCTGCAGTTCGGTCAGGCCGTCGCCGTCGCCGGCCATATAGCCGTTGCCGCCGGTCGCCTCGTTGTCGGTCACGCTGGCCTTGGCGGCGTCGGCGACGAAGGGACCGAACGAGCTGCGGTAGCCGTCGTTGTAGGGTCCGGCGAAGACGAACTTGCCCTGCTTGCTCTTCGGCCCGGCCATCACGTAGAGCTCCCAGCCGTCCGGCACGCCGTCGCCGTCGGTGTCGGCGCCGTTGTCCGCCGTGGCGCCGTCCGACACGGCGACGCGGCCCTGGTAGTGCTCGCTCTCCTCCCAGTCCGGCTCGTTCGGCCCGCGGCCGTTGGTGGTGAAGCGCGACCAGATCGTCTCCCACGGGTTGTCGTCGTTCGGGGTGACGTCGGCCTCCGCCAGCGTGCCGTTGTTCAAGAAGAAGCTCAGCAGCAGGAACTCGTCGTAGAGCGTGTATTCGCGCGTCCGCGTCGCGATGCCGGCGTAGCCGTAGTTCTCGGCGTAGTTGTTGTCGACCGTCTCCGTCTCGCCGCCCGAGGACACGGTCTTGCCCCAGCGCGCCGCCAGCGGCGTCTTGGCGTTCCACGCCGTGCGCGGATCGAAGCCGAACTGCTGGTAGACGAGGTAGTGGAGATAGGCGACGCCCGGATCCGCCGCCGGCACGGCGGCGAGCCGCTGCCCCGCCGGCGCGTTCTGGTAGCGGCCGATCGCCAGCATCCCGAAGCCGCCGAGGTTGGCGAGCGAGTCGCCGTTGTCCGTCACCGTGCTCACGCTGCGGCCGTACCGCCACGCGGCATGGCAGCCCTTGACGCCCTCGCCGGTGAACGTCAGCGGCAGGCTGACCGCCGTCTCCGACTCCACCGTCACGGCCGTGCCCGCCGCAAGGCGCGTCGGCATCAGGCCGATGACTTCGCCCTCCTGCAGCTCGACGCCCGCGAACGCGTTCGTCGTCGTCCAAGTCGTCGCCGGCGGCAGGTCGGCGGCGAGACGGCCGTCGACCAGCGCCAGCGCGCCCTCGGTGAAGTAGACGGTCTCGTCGCCCGCGACCCGGAAGGTCGTGCCCGGCACGCCGGCCGCCGCATCGACGGCGAGATTGGTCGGCGCCGACCAGGCGACGTACCACTGGATGCCGTCGGTGTCGCCGTTCGCGTCGACGAGCGCGAACGCCACCGGCACCTCGATCTGCTTCGGCTTCGGCAGCCACGCCTGCTCCAGCGCCGGCGTGGTGAACGCCATCGCGTCGCCGTCGTAGTTGCGCATTGCGTCGGAGATGCCGGTCGTCGTCATCTGTCGGAGCGGGTCGGTGCCGCCGAGCATGATCTCGAAGCCGTCCGGCAGGCCGTCGCCGTCGGTGTCGAAGTCGAACGGATTGGTGCCGATCTCGAATTCGAGGAGATCCGGCAGGCCGTCGTTGTCGGTGTCGCGCGTGACGTCCTCGATCCCCGTCAGCGGATCCATCGCCCGGGCGATCTCCTCGGACGTGATGAGCGCGCCCTCGCCCGGGTTGCGCGGGTCGTAGCGGCGGCCGGTGACCGTGCGGCGGACCTCCTCGCCGTTGGCGTCGGTCTCCATGTAGCCGACGTGCGCACGATACCACCAGTAGTACTCGAAGCCGTCCGTAAAGCCGTCGTTGTCCGTATCGGCCTTGGTCGGGTCGGTCGGACGCTCCGGCGACCAGCTGTCGAAGGTCGCGCCGGGATGCGTCGCCTTGTAGGCGCGCCAGGCGAGGTATTCGAGCTTCGAGACCGTGCACGTCGCCGGGTCGTAGGAGCCGTCGGCGCACTCGTAGACCTTCTCGGGCTTCGCGCCGTCGACGAAGCAGCCGTTGCCGACGCCGTCGGGGAAACGCTCGGCCGTCGCGTCGTTCAGGTGCTCGTCATAGCCGCGGAGCTTCAGCTTCGGGGTGAAGGCCCGGGCGTTCTTGAGGTTGTCGTAGCTCGTCAGCTCGGGAATCAGCTTCGAGTAGGCGATGGCGTCGGTCAGCGGCAGGTAGTCCTGACAGTAGGGGGTCTTGCCGTCCGTCTCGTAGTTGACGTCCGCGAGGTCCGCGCCCGCCGCGTAGTCGCCGCCGGTCAGCTTGTACTTCATCACGTAGGAGTCCGGCACGCCGTCGCCGTTGATGTCGCCCATGTTGTCGGACCAGAGGTATTCCCGCGAGAAGACCGCCAGCGCCGAAATGTCGTTGTAGACCGTCGTCCCCGAGCCCGCCGACTGCGGGAACGAGAGCGAAAGCACGGTCTGGGCGGCCACCGTCGACGTCACCTTCGACAGCTGCGGCACCGGGCGATAGGCCGTCCACGAACTGCTCGAATTGCTGTCGGAGGCCACCTTCGTGAACCAGCGGTAGAAGAAGCTGTCAAGCGAACTCAGCGGCGTCTTGTAGCCCGGGTTGCCCGTGTCGGTGCCGTCCGCCGCGACGAAGGCCGAGTAGTCGGAGGAGCCCCGCTGCTCCTGCTCGCCGGCGGCGTAGCCCTTGGCGTAGGCCAGCACCGCCTCGGCCGTGCCGGGGCTGGTCCAGGTGTGGATCCAGTACTGGATGCCGGCGAGCTGGCTCGACGCCCAGACGCGACCGTAGCCGATGCCGGCCGCCGAGAAGTAGTCGGCGATGTCGTCGGAATCGGTCGAGGGCGAAGTCGGCTTGGCGGGATAGAGCAGCAGGTTGCGCGTCGGCTCGACGTAGAAGTAGAGCTTGATCTCGCTGAAGTCCTGGTCCTTGTCCGTCGCCCGGATGACCGCGTAGTTGAGACCGGCCGAGGTCACGCGCACCGTGAACTCGCCGGTGGCGACGCTGACGCCGCCCGTCGCCATGAGCGTCGCCTCGCCGATGACCTCGCCGCCCTTCATCGTGCAGACGACCTTCATCCCGTTGGTCAGGTCGGCCTCGATGTCCTCCAGCGTGTAGCCGATCGTGACCGAGCCGTTCTTCACCACCTCGTAGGCGTTCGACGGGTCCATGCAGTCGGTGAACTGCGCCTCCGGATAGATCCGCGGCGCCTCGTTGCGCACGTAGAAGTCGCACTCGCCGTCGGCGTAGCCCGTCGGCACCTCCGCCTTCGCCGCGTCGGGCGACTCGACCGTCGCCTTGAGCCGCCAGACGGCGTAGCCGAGGCGCTTGAGGTCGTCGCGCCACGTGCCGTCGAAGTCGGTGAGCGGGACGTTCCTGGTCCGCGAGCCGCTCGTCGTCGAATTCTTGTTGAAGACGAGACTGGTCACGCCGACGGTCACGTAGCCGCTCGGCGCGACGCCGGTCATCGCCTGGTCCTGGTACTGCAGTTCGAGCTTGACCGTGACCGCGCCGTCCCTGTAGCCCTCGGAAAGCGTGACGAGGAAGCCCATGTCCGGATCGGCGATCTGGCTGAACGGCGGCAACTGGCTTTCGGCGAAGACCTGCAGCCCGCCCAGCGTCGTCTCCCCGCCGACCGCCGTCACGTTCACCGTCGGCTTGTCGCTCACGGGCACGTAGACGACGAACTCCGGACCCCAGGTGTTGTCGTCGTCCTCCCACCAGTCGTGGGCGTCGTCCGCCTTGTCCATCACGTACTTCCAGCCGCCGGGCTCGCCCGCGTCGGCCCGCAGCTCGCCGTAGGGGCGCATGTCCTTGTCCTGCACCTGGAGGACGATCTTCTTCAGGCCGGTCGCGGTGAGGCCGGGCATCGTGTAGACGCTGCCCTTGCCGACCGTGTAGACGACCTCGTACGGCTCGACGTTCTCGTCGCCGTCGTCCAGCTCGTAGAGCCGCCACCGGAGGACGACCTGCTGCGCATCCGACGCGTTCAGGTCGGCGGCCACGTCCTCGAAGCTCCGCACGGAGAACTCGCGCGACACGTTGACGCGCACCACGTCCGCCGTCGCGCCGCTGGTGCGCAGATAGCGCGAAGAGCCTTCCATCCGGAGCTGCAGCGCCTGCGGCGCCACGTTCATGATCTTGACCGGGAACTCGCTCGACTCGTAGTCGGTGACGACCTGGGCCGGATCGTATGTCGCCGACGTGCAGAGGACGACCTTGAACTTGGGCTGCGGACTGCCCGGACCGTCGAGCAGCTTGAGCCCGCCCGAAGCGTCGTCGGTCGAACCCTGCTGGTTCCAGATGAGGATGCCCTTGCCCGCGTCGCCGGCCGCGTTCAGGGTGAAGAACGTCGCCTCGCAGCGGTTCGACGCCGCGTCGTTGCACGGCTGCAGGTAGGCGTAGAGGTTGCGGCCCTGCAGGTCGGGCTGGTCGAGCGCGAAGCGGACGTCCAGCTCCAGGCCCTCGTCAAAGGTGTCGCCGCTGACGCCGCCGGCGGAGACCGTCGCCGTCGCCGTCGCCGGACGGGTCACGACGACGCGGACGTAGCTCTCGGCGTGCTGGGCGCCGTCGGCGTCCTCCCAATACGACTTCAGGCCCTCGGGGTTGATGACGTAGAAGCTCGCGAGGTTGGTCGCGTCGTTCTTCGGGTAGGTCACCTTGACGTTGAGCTGGCCGTAGCTGTCGGGCTGGAGCGGCAGGCCGTTGACGTCGTTGGTGATGACCTGGTTCGCCAGGCCGTTGCCCGGGTTCCAGACGACGGTATAGCAGGCGTTCGACGCCTCCGCCGGCTTGAGGTTGAGGTTGCGGTAGCTGTCGGTCAGCTCGATCTCGACCGCCTTCTCGCCGCCGCCGCGGATGATGATCTCGGGCGCCGGGTTCGCGGCCGTGCCGACCGGCTTGGTGACGATCGGCTGCATGCCCTTGACGACGACGTAGAGGGAGTTGATCGCATCGACCGTCGGCCCGCCCGCGCCAACGACCGGCGTGATCGCGATGCCGGGACTGACCGCCGTCGCCTTGGTCGCGCCGAGGACGAAGAGGTACAGCCCGTCGGCCGACTCGGTCGCCTCGGTGGCGTTCTCGGCGAAATGCACCGTCATCTCCGGCAGCAGGTTGCGCTCGAGGAAGCCGGCCGCCTTGTCGGTCGAAATCGCAATCACGTTGGTCGGGAAGTTGCCGTCGCCGTCGGTGTCGAAAGCCAGCTTCACCGAGAACGCCGGATGGCTGTCAACGCCGTCGAGGGTGACGCGCAGGCGCTCGGCCCGGGTGTAGTCGGTGAGCGGATGGCTCGCGTCGGGGAAGGTGGCCGGATTGTCGTAGTTGTCGAGCGAAACCGTCAGCGTCGGCTTCTGCTCGCCGCAGTAGACCGTGCGCACGCGGTAGTCGGTCGTCACCGGACTGCCCGTCGAGCCGACGGTGTTCCAGTGGGGGCTGCTGCTCAGGATGACGCGCGCCGTGCCGCCGACGTGCTGGCCCTTGAGCGTGAAGGGATAGATCGTCGTGCCCGGCGACAGCGTGAAGGTGTAGACCTGGTGCTTGCGCGGCGTGTCCGTCGAGCGATTCTGGTCGGGGTCGAAGAACTCGACGCTGCTCACGCGCTTGCCGCCGTCGGACGGAATCGTCACCGCATAGTCGTTTTCCGTCCACGTCCAAGTCGTCGGATCGTCGTCGTCGCCGTCGCCCGGCGCGATCCAGGCGTAGACGACGACCCCGTTCTCCGTCGGGTTCAGGCCGTCCGCCGTGCGGATCTGCGGCTCGGCCGGATAGCTCTTCTGGCCGCGGATGACGCGCCAGTACGTTTCGCCGTCGTCGCCGGCCGTCGTCTGCCCGTCGAACTCCAGCGTCTCCAGGCGGTAGTCGAAGCCGCGCAGATAGTCGCCCTGCGCGTTGTACGCGGATACGCGCGTCATGATGCCCTGTTCGGCGACGGACTGGCTCACCATCTGCGGGTCAAGCGCCTGCTCCGTGCCGTTCGGCGAGGCGACGATCTTCCACACGCCCGAATCCTCCGGGCCGTTGAAGAAGAAGTACTTCGTGCCCGTCTCCGGCGCCAGCGGGCTCCACTTGCCGGCGTTGATCGGCGTGCCGTCCCCGTCGGCCGCGAGGCGCAGCGGCAGCGCGAAGTCGCCGCACTTCACGTCATAGCGGAAAGTGAAGTCGGTGCCCAGCTTGTCGTTGACCGCCTCCGCACCGACGAACGTCGCCCCGTAGGTCTTGCCGTTCGCCACCACGCCGAGCTGGAGCGGATAGTCGGCGTTCAGGTTCTCGAGATAATGCGCCGGATCGGCGAGGAGCGCCGCCTGGACGAGATAGTTGTCCTGGTTGGCCGTCTTCGTCCAGACCGCCCGGTCCTCCTCCGGATCGGCGTAGTTCGGCGCGAGCAGGCGCATCCGGAAGGTGATCGTCTCGCCCGCGCCGTAGGACACGCCCGTCGTACTGTCGGCGATGAACTCCCAGACGTCGCCGCCGAACGCGCCACCGCAGACCGCCGCGAACGCCAGGGCCGACAAACCACGCATGATGCTCTTCTTCATATCGCCACTTCCTCTTCCTCTGCTCGTCATTTCGAAATCTGCTTCGGCGCCAGGCGGTCGCGCACGACCGTCAGCTGCTCGCGCTTGAGCGCCTCGTACCGCTCGTTCAACGCCACCACCCGCTGATGCAGCTCGTTCCACTCGGGAATCTGCTGCAGGACCGCCAGGTCCTCGCGGTTGGATTTCACCAGCTCCTGCATCCGGTCGACGAGCGGCTGCCGCTCGGCGACGATCGCCTGCAGCGCCTGCCGCTGCTCGGACAGCTGCCGACGGAATTCGGGATCGTGCATGTAGACGGCCGGCGAATTCGGCGGCAACGCCGGTTTCGCCGCCTCCTGCTCCTTCCGGCAGCCCGAAAGGAAAAGCAGCACCAGCCCCGTCGCGGCAAGCGCGGAGGGCACGAGGAAACGTCTCGTACGTCTTGTCATTCGTCTATCTATCCAATCTATCGCGGGGATAATATCAAAATTACCGGGGACAAGGCAAGGGTTATCCTTTCTGTCAGGCACTCAGGGATAGGTCGAATCGGGCCGGAGCACGTCGTTGCCGACGGCGCCGAACTTGCGCGTATCGATGGTGAACTTGTACATCAGGTCCTCGCCCGGCTGGAGCCGGTCCTTCCACTCCTCCCAGTCGGAGAACTGGTAGAAGGGATCGACGACCTGGATCTTCGCCTTGAAGTCCGGCCCGAACGAGTTGTCGTCGAAGACGAAATAGCGCACCGGCATCCAGATCATGTCGGGATCCTTCATGTCGTCCTGCCCGTTCAGCAGATGGAACGTGACCTTGAAGGTGGCCGAGTTCCAGCCGGCGGCGCTCGTGCGCGACGAGCTGCCCGGCGCGATGCCGTTGAGCGTGTACGGCGCGTAAGGCGCGAACGCGCCGGTCTGGCTGTAGATCTTCATCATCGCCTCGACCACGCCGTCGCGGCACTGGATGGCGGCGCCGCCCGCGCCCGAACGCACGACCTCCACCGGATACGGGGCCGCGCTCATGCCCGCCTGCAGCACGGTGCCGCCCACCGTCGGGTCCATGTCGAGCCAGTACATCTCGGTCAGGCTCAGGTCGCAGACGTAGTTGTCGGCGAAGTCGTGCGCCTCCGCGAGCCGGATCTCGCCGCCCGGATTCGCAAACGGCGCCGGCGTCTTGCCGCAGCTGCCGCGCGCGAGCCACGCGAGGACGGCCGGGGTGTAGGCGTTGTCCGCCGTCAGGCCGTAGTCCCCGGTGAGATCCTTGCGCACGCACGTCTTCGCGACGACCGTGAGGTCGTTCGACGCATACGGCCGCGTCCGGAACTCGTACCGGCGCGGATGCCCCGCCGGACCGGGATGGACGGTCGTTCTCCCCTCCGTCGTCTCGGTGATCGACTCCAGCTCGTGCCAGGCGGCGAGGTCGTAGACGATGTTCGTGCCGTCCGGCAGACCCTTGCGCACGTACAGGACGAGGTTGTTGGTCGTGGGGCCCTCGCTGCCGACGGTCTGTTCGATGAAGCCGCCCTCCAGCTGCGCGTAGAGCACGAACATCGCGCCCATCGGATGCGGATGCTCGCTCGGAATGTACTCGCCGAGGTTGATCCGGCCCGGCGTCTTGCCGAGGTGCGCCCAGACGTTCGCGTCGGTGGTCACGCCGTCGAAGGTGGTCACGCCGAGCGCCAGCGTCGCATTCGTGCCGCGGTCCTCGCACCACGGCGTGTACCACGACCGGTCCGCGTCGAACGCGTTCAGCTTCGCCACGAAGTTCGTCGCCGAGTAGGTGCGCGGGTACGGCTGGCGGTAGGTCGCATAGCGGTTCGTGCCCGCGACGACGATCTGGTGCTCGACGATGCCCGACGGCCGCACCAGCCGCACGCCGAGGGGCATGCCGATGTCGACGCTGCCGTCGCTCTTGAGCTGCGAGCCGTACGTCTCCGCCGAGTCGACGCGCCACGGCCCGTCGATGAAGCCCTTCGCCTTCAGTTCGTCGGAGCAGCTCTTCGGGCTGCCCGCCGTGATGAAGACGTACTTCGAGCCGGGATCCATGTTCAGCGTCTTCTTGCACGGCACGCCGTTCGGGATGACCGCCGGGTCGGAGAAGGTCACGACCGTGTTGGTGTAGAGCTCGGCCGAGTCGCTCAGGCCGCCGGTGATGAACTGGAGCTTCCACCCCGCGATGTTCGCCTCGGCCGGCACCGCCACCTCGACGAACTGGTTCGTCATCGGGTCGACGTAGAGGCTCGGCCCGGAGGCGTCCCGGTCGATGTCGAAGAGGTTGACTTCGTTGATCCACGCATAGCCGTAGGCGACGTAGTCGAGGATGGTGTAGCCCGCGAAGCCGCCGTAGCGCGCGTTGTAGTCGACGCCGCGGTACCAGTCGGGCTTGTGCCAGTCGCCGGCCGTCATGAAGTACGGATCGGCGTCGGTGCCGTCCGCGTTCTTGTAGCGCACCTCCAGCATGTACTGCACGACCGCGCCCGAATCGTAGATCGGATCGACGACCGCGCCCGCCGCCTTCGCATAGCTGCCGCGGTACACGAAGCCGGGCTGCCCCTCGACGCGCGCGAGCTTCGCCGACTTCGCCGCGTCGCTCCACCGGCCGTAGCCCCAGCGGTCGGTGCCGACGTACCAGTGCAGCCACACCTCGGTGTCGTCGTCCAGCAGGATCTCGTCCGCCAGCTGCACGGCCCGCACCTCGCACTGCACCGACCACGCCTCCTCGCACATCGGCTGCTGCGTCAGGTCGGAGGCCACGTTCGGCACGTAGACGTGCTCGTCCATCGGCGAGCGGAACGCGCCGATGTCGAAAAGGCCGATCTTGCCGTAGATGCCCTCCGAGACGCTGACCTCGTCGAGCAGGATCCGCTGCGCGATGGGAATCTCCATCTCGTCCGCCCAGTTCGTCTCGACGCCCGCGACGCCGATGACCGCCAGCCGGAACGAGCGGAAGCCCTCGCTCGCCTTGACCTTGTGCGCGTAGGTCTCGAACGACGCGCTGTCGACGACGATGGTCTTCAGGTGCCGCCACTCCGTGTCCTGCGAGACGCCGGCGTCGACCGCGCCGAGGATGGCGATTTCGGTGGCCGGGCCGTCCGGCAGCAGCTTGCGCGCCCGGAAGGAGACCTCGTTGACGAGGTTGGTGTAGAAGGTCGGCGACTGCACGAACGGCACGTGCTGCGCGAAACGCTGCCGCCGATCGTCCTCGGTCTCTTCCGGCGACCACGGCTCGGTGTCGGCGGTGACGGAATTGTTGAGCGCGACCGAAAGGCCGGCGGCCGTCGGATCGCTGTCGTAGAACGAGAGTTCCGCCTCGTCGTCGGACGTGCGGAGGTTCCAGCCCCACCAGTACAGGCCGTACAGCGGCGGCTCGTCGCTCGCGCGGAAGCCCGTGATCGTGATCTGCCCGTAGGCCGGGTCGCGCGACGGGTTCTTCGTCGCGTTCTGCGCGTCCTTCACCACCTGCGGATCGACGATCACCCGCATCGCGCCGCTCGCGCCGTGCTGCCCGACGTAGGCCGTGACCGTGCCCTCCGCCAGCGTGGCCGCATCCGCCGCCGAGAAGTCGTTCGTGGCGACGGTCGTCCAGCCGTCGAGCGCGGCCGTGCGCGTCCGGAGATACGACGTGCCGTCGATGTCGCTGCGGTACTGCACGAGGAGCCGGCAGCGCGGGTCGGCGTCGCGGTAGGTGTAGCTGATCATCCCAAGGCCGATGCCGCGCCCGTCGCGCCCGTCCATCAGCGGCGTGCGGAAGCCGACCGGCCGGTCGCCCGTCGTCTCCGCGTAGGTCGCGCGCAGCGGCTGCAGGCCGAGCGTGCGGCCCTCGCCCGCCACCTGCACCCAGCCGTTCAGGTAGACGTAGTTCGTCGGGCAGCCGAGCCCCGGCAGCTTGTCGTCGAAGTCCGTGTTGGAGAAGTCGCCCCGCGAGTTCGTGTCGTCGTAGTTCGCCGCGCACCACTGCCCGAACCGGACGTTGTCGACCACGACGTCGCCCGAATCCGGGCCGGTCGCGATCCGCACCAGCACTTCCTGCGTGTTGCGGACGGGCAGCTCGCAGTCTGCGGTCCGGAACCCGTTGACCGTCACCGTGCCGACAGCCTCCTCCGTGCCGCCGACCGGGGTCACGAACGCCTCGACCTCGCCCGTCGGCGGAATCGCCCGGATGGCCTTGTAGCCGCCCACCTCGGCAGTCTCGAAGATGCCGCTGCTGAACACCCAGTCCTCGTACTTGGAGCCGCTGGTGTTGATAAACGCGTTCACCGCGCCCGACGGGTAGGTGACGTTGCCTTTGCCGCAGCGGAACGTGGTCAGGTTGATGGCGTTGCCCGCCTCGTCGCGGGGCAGGCCGCTCACCGCCGGGAACGTGCCGCCCGCCCCGTTGGCGTAGAACTGCGGCTTGACGATCTGCGCGGGCGCGTTGAGCGAACTGAAGCCGTAGGTGCCGAAGGTCAGCGCGTTGTCCGCATCGGTGTCGGTGTAGGTGAAGTAGTAGTGTTCGACGCCGCTGCCCGAGTCGGCCAGCTTCTTCTGGCCGTTCATGATGCCGGCGGTGATCACGGCCTGCCCGTTCACCGTCTGGCAGCGCATGAACAGCTCGCCGTAATAGGCGTTCGACTGATCAGTCGCCGTCTGGCCGCTGTTGCTGCAGCGCAGGTAGGTCTGGCTGGTGTAGGCCAGGGTGTTCGCGTGATACCCCAGCAGCTTCGCCTTCACCGAGCGCTGGTCCCGGCTCCACTTGTAGAGATAGAGCCGCACCGTGTTGTCGGCAACGCGTTCGGCCCTGAGTTCGTAGCAGCCCTCGCCCGGCTGGTAGTAGCCGACGATCGACACCGAGCCGTTGCCGTCGAACATGGTGCTCGCGGCAGTCGTCGACAGCGCCGCGCGCACCGTGACGAGATAGTCCTTCAGGTTCTTCAGCGCATCGCCGAAATAGTAGGCGAACCCGTCGAAGGTCTGCTCCTGCGCGACCCGCGCCTTGAACGCAATCGACTCGATGCCGCGCGGCAGCCGCGCCGAGTTGACGTATTCGAGCGAGCCGTCGCCCCAGCCGCCCAGCTGCAGCGCCATGTCGCCGTCCTTCGCCGATTCGCGGTACTTGCCGCAGACCCACATCGAATTGACCGCCGTCCAGCCGTTCGGCGTCGCGGAACGGGCGAAGCCCACGTACGCCCGGTAGCCGTTGTAGCCGTCGAGCGGCGTCATGCCGGGATCGGGCGTGAACTCCTCCCGCCAGTAGGCGTCGTTCGCCGCCGCCAGCGGATTCCAGCCCGCCAGCTCCGACGGATACTCGCGCGTGTCCGGCGAACTGCCGCTCTGCTTGCCGCGGCCCTCGAAGTACGCGCCCGTATACGTCTTGTCGTCGTTGATCGCGTCGCTCCAGAGGTTGAAGTCCTGGAAGGACGCGTGCACGATGCTGAACGTCATCACCTCGGGCGAGGTCGCGTCCTCGAACAGCTCGAACCGGAGCGCGTCCGTGGCGGCATCGACGTCGAGCCGCGCCCAGGCGTCGCCCGCCAGCAGCCGCTGGGCCGAAACGGGAATCGCGGTCACCGCCGCCGTCGCGGCGAAGGTCACGTTGGTATCGACGCCCCGGATGCGGAACTCGTAGGTGCCGCGCGGCAGCTGGTTCCGGATAGACGCCTGGTCGATGGCGTTCGTCGTCGTCCGCAGATACGTCCGCCAGACGCCGTCGCCCGTCAGCCAGCACGGCTCGGTCAGCAGCGTCGCCGTCGAGCCGGGGAGGCGGACATCGAGCCGGAATTCGAGCTGGTCGCTCGCACCCTCGCGCAGACGGAAGAAGAAGTCGTCGCCGCGGCTCGGCAGCAGGGCCGGAATGCCGCCCGTCTGCCCGCGCGCTCCGGGATTCAGCCGGCTCGACACCCGCGCGATGCGCTCGCTGTAGCCCGGCGTTCCCGTCAGCGCCGTCGAACCGGAATAGTCGAGATAGGCGTAGTACGGCGCATCCAGCACCGTCTCGTACCGGAACTCGATGTCGCCGAGCGTGTCCGGCAGGTCGAAGGCCGCCTCGGAAACGAGCCGGTCCCCCTGCCGCGCCAGCGTCAGCGTCTCCCATTCGCCGATCGCCTGGTTCATGTAGCGCCAACGCCACGACATGACGGCCTGCACGCCCGCTACCCACTCGTCGCTCACACCCGGCACGGCGTTGGTCGCCAACGCCAGCTCGGCCGTCGCCCGCAGGCCCCGCGCGCCCACCGCCGCATAGCGCGTGTCGAGCGCCCCCGTCCAGCCGATCACGTTGCGCGCGCTGCCGCCGCTCACGTACCGGCTCTCGGCGGGAATCGCCCACGCCTTCATCGCCGGATAGGAGGCAATCACGTTGTCAACCAGCAGCAGCGCGTTCTTTTGCTGGGCGCTCGCCGACGTGCCGAGGTTCTCGCCGTCCGAAGAAATACCGGACAGCGTGGCGTTCGGATTGTCGATGCGCCGGAGGCGGAAGCGCATCGGTCCGCGCGCCTGTTCGGCCACCGCCGGATTGACGGCCAGGTCGGCGACCGGCGCCCAGACGCGGTAGAAGTTTTCCTTCGTGCCGGCCGCGGTGCCGCTCTCCGGCATCTTGAGCTCCAGCACGGTGTTGGTCGGCACCGTTCCCGTCGCCCCGTTGCAGGACCACGCGCCCGTCAGGTTCACCCGCACCCAGGCGACCCGGCCGAACGGCGTCGTCTCCGTCACTTCCGAACTGGCGGTCTGCTCGATGTAGCGCACCTCGTCGCAATGCGCATCGTCCGGCGGCACGAAGTTCCCGTCGGCGTCGCGCTCGAGATCGTCGGGAATGTTCTGCGACACGACCTGACCGGTTGAGTTCGTCTTGAACACGCCATAGGCGAC
Organism: Kiritimatiellia bacterium; assembly: GCA_051884805.1. Classification (GTDB taxonomy): domain Bacteria; phylum Verrucomicrobiota; class Kiritimatiellia; order RFP12; family UBA1067; genus UBA1067. The sequence continues at coordinate 20,894 of JBJEWA010000008.1, forward strand.
CTCCACCGCAATCTGACCGTTCTTGTAGCCGGTAAAGGCGTTGACCGCGTCGAAGTAGACAGTGCCGATGCCCTCCGGATAGCACGACGAAATCACCTCCGCCTCCGGCGTGTTCTGCATCACGATCTGCCCGGCGGTCGCGTCGGTCGCCTTGTTCGAAGCCGCCGTCGAGGTGCTGCCGATGCCGAGCGAGGTGGCCGAAATCGGCAGGTAGTTGGAAACCTTCTGAAACTCTGCGTCGGACGAATAGGTGTTGCCATGACGGCAGTTCCGGAGCGACCACAGCCGCTCGCCCGCCACGCCGTTGTTGGCAACGTGCAGCTCGGTCGATGCATTCGCCTTCAGATTGTAGAGACTGACCGTATCGGTCTCGACAAAAGTCCAGAACGCCTCATACTTTCGACGGTTGGGCGGAGACGCGGTCTGATTGTACGCATAGCTCTCGAAGGTGACCGGACAGGCCGCGTTGTTGTCCACGTTCATCAGCAGCACGCGTTCGCGGCCCAGCGTCTGATAGCCATAGCTGCCCGCGTCACCCGGATCGGCGTGGATCTCGACGTAAAGGACGACCGAAACGGCGGCCACCGTGGCCGCCAACGCCGTAACCGCCCAGAAGCGACCGGAGCCGACGGCAAGGAACAGGCAGCCCAGCCAGCGGTTGCGCCGCAAGCGGTTGGCGGTTCTCGTCAGTTTTGAGCAAATTCGCGGCATCTCACACCCACTATCCACAGTCAAGCAGGATTATACTAAAGGCTGATGGAAAGTTCAAGGGGACCACCTACCGCGAGGCGCCAGCCCAGTACCCGGCATGACCCAGCCCAGTACCCGGCGTGACCAAGCCCAGTACCCGGCGTGACCAAGCCCAGTACCCGGCGTGACCCCACGCCGTGGCAGGACCCAGCCCAGTACCCGGCGTGACCTCACGCCGTGGCAGGACCCAGCCCAGTACCCGGCGTGACCCAGCCCAGTACCCGGCGTGACCCCACGCCGTGGCGCTGACCCAGCCGCTACACATAACGGCGGCGGAGAAAGCCCTCCGTCAATCCGGCCTTTTCGGGATTGGCCCAAACATAAGACAACTGGCGTCGATATTCGTCGGCGGTGCGGATGATGCGCGTATACGCATCACGCATCCACACCGTCCCCTTGCGCGACAACACGCGGTTAATGCGATGAGCGCTCACCCGTTTCCACCGGTCGATGCTGCGCAAGACCTCCTCCGCCCGCTCGAAACCGGCCAGAATATGCAGGTGATTCGGCATCACGCACCACATATGCAGAGCATAGCCCTGCCCGTTTCCATGTTCAAGAACATCGGCAACCGCTTCCGCCACCCCGGGTTCACGCAGCAGACACGCACCATTTCCCTGCGCAAGATAGCGCTCGATGCGTTCGCCATATGCGGTCTTGAGCAATTCGCGCTCAGCTGCGGTCAGCGTCCGCTTTTCCCGTTGCGCCAGCGCCGACAAATCCTGTCGGATTTCGCGCCAGCGCTCGCGTTCGGCAACCGGCACGGCATCGGCCAGATGCAGCGAAAGATGATAAATCGCATGATCGACCGTCCAACGCGGCAAACTCTCGCCTGTCGCGACCGTCAGCGATGCGGATCGAATCCACCGACCCGGAAAACGACCCTCCGTCATCGGCTTCGAAGGCAACATCCGATCTGATGGCGACGATGCAGCCGAGGTCGCGACTGGCCTTGAAGAGGAGGGCGGCATATCCATGCCCGCAAGTTTAGCATAAACCAACCGCGACAGCAAGCGGCGCTGACAAGCCCAGTACCCGGCGTGACCTCACGCCGTGGCGCTGACAAGCCCCAGCCCCGTCACCCAGCGACCGCTACCACGCCCCGCAGCGAGGGCGCTGCGGGTACTCTGCTGCCCAGCCCCGCCCGCTCCCAGCTTAGTACCCCGCCCGCGCCCAGCCTAGTACCCCCCACGCCCCAAGCCTAGTACCCGGCGTGACCCAGCCTAGTACCCGGCGTGACCTCACGCCGTGGCGCTGACAAGCCCCATCCCCACGCTCCCGGCGACTGTTACCACGCCCCGCAGCGAGGGCGCTGCGGGTACTCTACTGCCCAGCCCCGCCCGCGCCCAGCCAAGTACCCCCCACGCGCCCAGCCAAGTACCCGGCGTGACCTCACGCCGTGGCGCTGACAAGCCAAGCCCACCACCCGGCGACTGTTACCACGCCCCGCAGCGAGGGCGCT
>JBJEWA010000009.1:0-5148 GCA_051884805.1 Kiritimatiellia bacterium
GAAAGGGAACCTCGAAGTCGGAAAAATACTTGGCCTTGATCGCGCCCAGCATATTGCTGCTGGTGTTTTCGTAGATCGACCGCTTTACCCTCGGTGTGTTTATCAGCCAGAACAGATATTCCGGAAGAAGCTCGCGGCGATCAGCGCGGATAATCACGAAGTTTGAAGAAATCACCATGCCCGCCGTTGCTTCATCAACAAGAATTGCGGTATACGGGGCCGCCAAACGGACAATCACATCGTCAACTTGCGACAGGTATTCCGGCGACAGGGACTCTATGGCGTCAAATACATCCAACTGCTCCGCGTCGACATATCCCCCAGGATTGATGGAACGCAGATTTAGCAATGAGTACCGGATGCCAGAAGGCCCCCTTGCCTGCTTTCTGGATAGAACCAGTCCGCTTCGCACAGTTGCTATCTGTCCAAGCCTCATTTATCCATGTTATCTGTCATGAGCAATAAATAACAATTTTTATTACCACCACAACTAATCAAATGTCGCCAATATGCTATCATTTTTCTCCGTGGTTCGTCAATAAGCCCAGAATACCCAAGGGTTATTGGGGAAAACAACGCACCCCATTGGTGGCGCATTCTCGCTGCGGGGACAGCGGGTGGCAAGTTCGGCTGACGCAAGCAGCCCCTTTTGCGGGGAGTTTTCTCAGGCGGCAACGCGACGTCAGGCCCGTGGCCTCCGGCCAAACGCCGCAGCGCAGTGCGCACTGCCGCCCCGGACGCAGACCAGGCCCGGCATTGCAAGCGCTGGCGGCGGAATTTCAGCCCCCGGCCTTGACGAGACAGGCCAGCCCCGCGACAAAAAGCCCGAGCATTGCGCCGTTGAGGACGTGCGCGCGCCGAGGCGCACCGGCGAACTCCTTCCAAACGAGGATGCCCCAGAGCGCGGAGACCAGCGTCGCGCCCTGTCCGAGCGCGTAGGAAATCGCCGCGCCCGCCGTGCCCGCCGTCACGAAGGAGAGGAGCGTGCCCGTCGCCCAGATCGCGCCGCCAAGAACGCCGACGAGATGAATCGGCAGCGAGCCTTTGAACCAGTCCGCCGCCCGGACGGGCTCGCCCGAGACGGGACGCCGCATCGCAAGCGTGTTGAAGACGAAGTTCGAGGCGAAGACGCCGAGGGCGAAGATGAAAAAGGCCGTATACGGCGTCAGCTTGCCGGCGACGGGCGCGGCGGCGCCCTGGCGGAACGAGAGATCGACGGCGCGGTTGACGAGCGGCGAGAACCAGCTCATCAGCAGCCCCGCGACCACCGCGAGGGCCAGGCCCTTGCGGACGCGCCCCGGCGCATCCGCCGCGCCGCCCGCCTGCTTCGCCCGGAACGCCAGCGCGTTGCAGACGATGGACGCGACAATCAGCGCCAGCCCCGTCCAGATGAGCGCGGGATTCCCCTTGCCGTCCACGAAGTAGTTGGCGACCGTGCCGCCCACCAGCGCAAGGCCGACACCGACCGGAAACGCGACGGACATCCCCGCGACCGCAATCGCCGCCGCCAGCAGGATGTTGGACGCATTGAAGACGACGCCGCCGAGGAACGGGCCCAGCGCGCTCGCGCCGAAATTCGCCTTGAGGTTCGCCGCGAAGCCCCAGGCGCGCTGCCCGCCGAACGAGCCCAGCGTGAAGCCCGCCAGGACGGAGAAAAGCAGCAGGCCGATCACATAGTCCCAGTAGAAGAGCTCGTAGCGCCAGCTTCGGCCCGCAAGCTTCTGGGTGTTGCCCCACGAACCCCAGCAAAGCATGGTCACGACACAGAGCAGGACGGCGAGCGTGTAGTTCGAGCAGTAGTACATGGGGCGGGATGTCTGGCGGTCAGAGGAGTTCGCGGCGGCAAGGAATGGAGGACTGGGCGCCGGGTCGCGTGACGGAAATCGCGGCCGCCTTCTGCGCAAAGGCGATCGCCTCCGCACCGTCCTTGCCCTCGGCAAGCGCGACGGCAAGCGCACCGTTGAACGTGTCGCCGGCGGCGACGCAGTCGACGGCCTTGACCCGCAGGGACGGGAAGATGCGGTCGCAGTCTCCGCAGTAGACGCCCTTCGCGCCGAGGGTGACGAGGACGTGCCCGACGCCGCGCACCATAAACCAGTCCCGCACCCGGCGCGCCGAGGCGATGTCGGTGACGCGCACTCCGGTCAGGGTCTCGGCCTCCGTCTCGTTCGGCGTAATCCAGTCGATCTGCGCGTAGAGCGCGCGCGGCAGTTTCCGCGCCGGCGCGGGGTTGAGGATGACCGTCGCGCCGCCCGCGCGGGCGGTCTGCGCGGCGGCGAGCACGGTCTCGACGGGCGTCTCCAGCTGCAGCAGCAGGACGGCCGCCGACGCGATGTCGGCGGCGAACGGCGCGACGTCCGCCGGCGCGAGCGTGCCGTTCGCGCCCAGCGCCACGGAAATCACGTTCTGCCCTTTCGCGTCAACCAGGATTAGGGCCGTGCCGCTCGGCCCCGCCGGATCGACGACGAGCCGGGCGACGATGCCCTCCCGCTTCAGCCGCGCCGCCGTTTCGCGCCCGAACAGGTCGTCGCCGACCTTGGCGACGAAGGTGCAGGCGCCCCGGCGCGCGGAAAGCCGCGCAACGGCCACCGCCTGGTTGGCGCCCTTGCCGCCGGGGTTCATCAGGAACTTTCCGCCCGAAACCGTTTCGCCCGGCACGGGAATCCGCGCCCCCGAGATCACCATGTCGGTGTTCGTCGAGCCAAGCACGACGATGCCTTTGCCCCGCCGACGGCCCATGATCACGAACTCCTCTTCGGCCAGAACTTGTCGGACAGCTTGGATGGGATGCCGACCTCGTCGCGGGCGAAATTGTCGGCCAGGATCTTCCAGCCGAGGTCAAGCGCCTGCTCAAGCGGAATGTTGACGGAAAGGTCCATCATCTCGCGCTCGAAGTCGGCGCCGTACTTCAGGAGCTTCTGGTCCCAGTCGGACATCCGGAAGCCCATGGACTGCTTCTCGACCGTCTCCTTGTACTGGGCGTAAAGCTTGATCATCGCGTCCATGACCGTGCGATGGTCTTCGCGCGTGTTCTTGTTGACCTGCTGCTTCAGGCGCGAGAGGGAGCCGAACGGCTCGATGCGCCCGTTCTTGAGGTAGAACTGCCCTTCCGTGATGTAGCCCGTGTTGTCCGGCACCGGATGCGTGACGTCGTCGCCGGGCATCGTCGTCACCGCCAGGATGGTGATCGAGCCCGCGCCGTCGAAGTCAACCGCCTTCTCGTAACGGGCGGCCAGCTGGGAGTAGAGGTCGCCCGGATAGCCGCGGTTGGACGGAATCTGCTCCATCGTAATGGCGATTTCCTTCATCGCGTCGGCAAAGGACGTCATGTCGGTCAGGAGGACCAGGACGTTCTTCCCCTCCAGCGCAAACTTCTCGGCGACGGCCAGCGACACGTCGGGCACGAGCATGCACTCCACGACCGGATCGGCGGCCGTATGGACGAACATCACGGTCTTCGCCAGCGCTCCGGACTGGTCCAGCGTGCTGCGGAACTTCAGGTATTCGTCATGCTTGAGGCCCATGCCGCCGATGACGATCACGTCGGAGTCGGCCTGCAGGGCGATACGCGCGAGCAGTTCGTTGTAGGGCTCGCCTGCACGGGCGAAGATCGGCAGCTTCTGCGACTTCACGAGCGTGTTGAACAGGTCGATCATCGGGATGTTCGTCCGGACCATCTCGTGCGGCATGATGCGCTTCGCGGGATTGACCGACGGCTGCCCAATCGGCGAAGGCTCGCCGGCGACGGCGGGCCCGCCGTCGCGCGGAACGCCCGCGCCCGTAAAGGCGCGGCCGAGCAGGTCCTGCGAGAACGGCACCTTCATCGTCTCGCCGAGGAAGCGCACGCGCGCGGACGTATCGACGCCGCGCGCACCGGCGAAGATCTGCAAAGTGACGTTCGGCCCGTCGAGCTTGATCACCTGCGCGAGGGAGGTTCCGGCACGGGACTCCACCTCGGCGATTTCGTTATACCTGACGCCTTCGGCGCGTAGCGTCGCCACCGACCCGGACAGGGCGTCGATCCTGTGGTAGACCTTGTTGTTGAACATACGGCGGATTATAGCACAAATCCGCCGCAGGTTTCAAACCGGCCGCCTCGCCCGCTCAGAAGCCGAACCTGGCCGAGACGCCGCCCCAGAGGGTGTCCTTGAGGTCCTTGTCCTCCCGGTTGTAGCAGCGGCGGGCGTCCTCGTCGAGAATCCCCGTGTAGGCGATCGTGCCGACGAGGGACAGCCAGTCCGTCACGGCCCACGAGAGATACGCCTTGAGCGTCGTGCCGACGAACCCGCCGCCGACGTCGTCGATCAGGTAGGCGACGTAGTCGTCGTCGGCGAGGCCGACGTTCCAGTCCGCCCCGAGCGTCAGGGCATCGGTCAGCTCGACCTCCCGGTTGAACCCGATCTCGTAGTGGAAGCCGCGCTCGTATTCGCCGATGTCGTCGTACATCCAGCTGACCTGCCCGTAGACGCTGACCAGCGGATTGGCGAACGTCCCCTTCAGGTAGAGCTCGCGCGTGCTCGGGGACTGGCGGTCGCGGTCCAGGTGGTACGTGTACCAGTCGTGCCCGGCCTCGAACTCGACGCTCAGATCGCCGTCCGCGTTCTCCCAGGCCGTCGCCCCGACGTGCAGGTTATAGTCGGATTCGTTCAGGCGGCGGCGAAACACGTCCCTGCGGTCGCTCGACAGGTCCCAGTTCTGCCAGTACGAAAAGCCGAACCAGAACGGCTCCAGCGCGGTGAAGTCGGCCCAGACGCACGGCTGGAAGACCGGCTTGTCGGTCTGCACCGTGTTGCGCCAGACATAGGCGGTGAAGAAATCCAGGTCGACGCCGGCTGCAAACGGCGGCGCGTCATCCTCCTCCAGCGTCAGGACTTCGGCGGCCGGCTCCCCGGCGGCCGCCTCCCCGGCCGCGGCGGCGGAACCGACGAGCGAAACGGCGCCGGCGGACGCCGCGACAACAGCCATCAACTTGTTCATAGCTCTCCTTTCATGACCGGGCGAACCCGTTGGCCGCACATGGCCGCCCTCACGCGGGGCGGGTTCCGTGCGGGTTCCGTGTAGTTTATCACACTTTCGCACCCCAAAGCAATGTGGGTGTTGGCCGAAGTTCAAAGTTAGACTTTTCGGGCGAGCAAAGTTAGACAGTTT
>JBJEWA010000010.1:0-76677 GCA_051884805.1 Kiritimatiellia bacterium
AACTGTCTAACTTTGCTCGCCCGAAAAGTCTAACTTTGAACTTCGGCCAACACCAATTTTCATAGGGTTTGGTATAATCTCTGCAATGGAGATTTTCGGCTATGAGTTTGCGAACGGGTCGCTGCTCGAAGAGGCGCTGACGACGCCGTCCTTCCGCATGGACCGTCCGGATGCGAGGGACAATCAGCGCCTGGAGTTCCTGGGCGACGCCATCCTCGGGCTGCTGAGCGCCGAGCGGCTGTTCGCCGAGTTTCCCGACGAGCAGGAAGGGGTGCTGACCGTCCGCCGCACCCACCTGGTCTCCTCGGTGGCGCTGTGCGAGGCGGCGAACCGCTTCGGGCTGGCGGCGCGGCTCCGGCGCAACCGGTGCGCGGCGGAGCTGCCGCGAAATTCCAAGACTTTGGCGGACGCCATCGAGGCGATTATCGGCGCGGCCTATCTGGACGGCGGGCTGGCTGCGGCGCGGCGGGTGTTTGACGCGCTGGCGCTGAAGGAGCGGGCCGCCGAGAGCGGGTGGGGCGGCAACCCGAAGGGCGAGCTGCAGGTGCGTGCGCAGGCGATGAAGCCGCCGCGCCATCCGGTGTACGAGCTGCTGAAGACCGAGGGCAAGGCGCACGAGCCGGTTTTCACGGTTCGCGTGACGGTCGAGGGCGTCGGTTCGGCGACGGCTTCCGCCCGCAGCCACAAGCAGGCGGAGTCGTTGGCGGCGGCGGAGCTGCTTGGTCGGGAGTGGCCGTGAGCGGCGGCGGCATGAGGTCGTTGGCCTTCGGGCTGCTGGTTGCCGCCGTCGGGCTGGCGGGGGCGTCGGTCGCGTCGCCGCGCGTGCCCAATTCGCTCTACGACCAGGCCGAACCCATCGGCCTGCCGGAGCTTCTGCAGACGGCGGACGGCCGTCGGATCGCGTCCGTGCGGGAGTGGGAGTCGCGGCGCCGGGAGTTGCTGGACTTCTTCACGCGCAACGTCTACGGCGAGCGTCCCGTGGAGCGTCCGGACGATCTCCGCTTCGAGCCGATCGGCGAGGAGGTCGAGCTGCCCGGGCTTCCGGCCGTCCGCAAGCGCGTGCGCATCCGGTTCTCGGGGCCGCGCGGACCCTGGCAGTTCGAAGCCTGCGCCTTCGTGCCGAAGGCGGCGTCCGCCGACCGTCCCGCGCCGGCGTTCCTGCTCATCTGCAACCGCCGGCTGGAGACGTTCGCGGACATCGAGCGCAAGGTGAAGTCCGCCTTCTTCCCCGTCGAGTCCTTGATTGCGCGCGGCTATGCGGCCGTCGTCTTCAGGAACACGGAACTGGCGGCGGACGATTATCCGCCGACCTTCGCGCCGGACGGCACGGCGCGGATCGCCGATCCGGACTTTGCCTCCGGCCTCCACGCCTGCTGGGCGGAGGCGCGGACGGAGACGAGCTGGGGCGCGATTTCGGCGTGGGCGTGGGGCGCGAGCCGCGTCCTCGACTGGCTGGAGACGGTGCCGTCCGTCGATGCGGCGCGGGTTGCGGTCGTCGGGCACAGCCGCGGCGGCAAGACCTCCCTTTGGGCGGCGGCGAGCGACAGCCGCTTCGCGCTGGCGTGCGTGAACGACTCCGGCTGCTGCGGGGCGAAGCTCAACCACGTCGCCGTCTCGATGTCGGAGACGATCCAGCAGGACAACCACAACAACCCGCACTGGTTCGCGCGTTCCTACCGCCAGTTCAACGGCCGGGACTTCGTGCTGCCCTACGACCAGCACTGGATCGCCGCGCTGGTCGCGCCGCGGCTGCTCTACATCGCTTCGGCGTCGGAGGACGCGGGCGCCGGTCCGTGGGGCGAGTTCCTGACGGCGCGGTACGCCTCGCCGGCGTGGGCGCTCTACGGCAAGCGGGGGCTGGTCGAAGACCATCCCTATGCGATCGAAAGGCCGTTTGCCGAAGGGTCGGTGGGCTATCATCTGCGCCGGGGCGGCCACGGCCTCGAACAGTACGACTGGGACCGCTACCTGGATTTCGCGGACCGGCACCTGAAGGGGGCGGACTGAGGCTCCCGCCCTTTTGCTATAATATCCGCGTCATGAGTTCCGAACTGTCCAACGTACGCAACATCGGCATTGTCGCCCACATCGACGCGGGCAAGACGACGACGACCGAGCGCATCCTCTTCTACACCGGCAAGATCCACAAGCACGGCGACGTGCACGACGGCAACACGACGACGGACTTCATGGTCCAGGAGCGCGAGCGCGGCATCACGATCCAGTCGGCGGCGATCTCCTGCGCGTGGAACGGCTGTTCGATCAACATCATCGACACGCCCGGCCACGTCGACTTCACGGTGGAGGTCGAGCGTTCCCTGCGCGTGCTGGACGGCGCGGTGTGCGTGTTTTGCGCGGTCGGCGGCGTTCAGCCGCAGTCCGAGACCGTCTGGCGTCAGGCCGACCGCTACAACGTGCCGCGGCTTGCGTTCGTCAACAAGATGGACCGCATGGGCGCCGACTTCGCGCGCGTCGTCGGCGAGATGCGCGACAAGCTGAAGGCGCCGGCGTGTCCGGTCGAGCTGCCGATTGGCGCGGAAGATGGCTTCAAGGGGGTCATTGACCTGCTCGCGATGAAGGCGATCGTCTACGACGAGGCGACGGAGGGCAAGACCTTCACCGTCGGCGAGATTCCCGCCGAGCTGAAGGACGACGCCGAACTCGCGCGGCAGGAGCTGGTGGAGCAGGTCGCCGATCGCGACGAGGGCGTCATGGAGGCGTTTCTCGACCGGGGCGACCTCACCGAGGCGGAGCTGATTCCCGCGATCCGCCGCCTGGTCGTCGCCGGCAGGTTCGTCCCCGTCCTGTGCGGGACGTCCCTGCGCGACAAGGGCGTGCAGCCGCTGCTGGACGCCATCTGCCGCTATCTGCCGTCCCCGAACGACCGCCCGCCGGTGCCGGCGACAGATTTGAAGAGCGGCGAGGCGGTGACGCGCCGGCAGGACGAGTCCGAACTGCTCACCGCGCTCATCTTCAAGATCGCGACCGATCCCTATGTCGGCAAGCTGTTCTTCGTCCGCGTCTACGGCGGCGTCCTCCGGAAGGGTGCGAACGCCTACAACCCGCGCACGCGGAAGCGCGAGCGCATCATGAAGATCGTCCGGCTCTTCGCCGACGACCAGATCGAGGTCGAGGAGCTCAAGGCCGGCGACATCGGCGCGATCGTGGGCCTCAAGGAGTGCACGACGGGCGACACGCTCTGCGCGGAGATGAAGCCGTGCCATCTGGAGCGCATCACCGCGCCGCAGCCGGTGATGTTCCTGGCGATCGAGCCGAAGTCGAGCGCCGACAAGGACAAGCTCGTCGACTCGATGAAGGCGCTCGCCGCCGAGGATCCGACCTGCCAGTTCCGCGAAGACGAGGAGACGGGGCAGACGATCCTCGCCGGCATGGGCGAGCTGCACCTGGAGATACTGGTTGACCGCCTGAAGCGCGAGTTCAAGTGCGCGGCGAACGTCGGCAAGCCGATGGTCAGCTACTGCGAGACGGTGACGACGCCGGCGCTCAGGAACTTCACCTTCGACCGCGAACTCGGCGGCAAGCGTCACGCGGTGGAGCTGAAGATCGAGGTGAGGCCGCTCGAACGCGGCCAGGGCCACAAGGTCGAGCTGGCGCGCGATTTCGTCGCGCTCGTGCCGGACCGGCATTTGCAGGAGTGCGTTCGCCAGGGCCTGGAGGACGGCATCTCGACGGGCGTCCTCGCCCGCTATCCGATGACGGACCTTGTGGCGACGTGCGTCTCGGCGACGCTCGTCGATCCAGAGGTCTCGGACGAGGTCGCGTTCCGCAGCGCCGCGATGATGGGCTTCCGCGAGGCGGCCGAAGCCGCCGCGCCGGAATTCCTCGAGCCGATCATGAAGCTGGAGATCCTGACGCCGCCGGAGGCGGTCGGCGAGGTCCTGGGCGACCTGAACGGCCGTCGCGGCAACGTCCTCGACATGGACATGCGCGGCGACTTCCAGGTGATTCACGCCCGCGTGCCGCTCGCCCAGATGTTCGGCTACGCGACGGCGATCCGTTCGCTGACGAAAGGCCGCGCCTCCTATTCGATGGAGACCGACCAGTTTGAAATCGCCCCGAAGAACGTCCGCGAGGAAATTCTCAGCCGATAGGAGTGCGAAGATGAAACGGCAGACGAAGCAGAAGATGAACATGGTCATCGCCCAGTCGGGCGGTCCGTCGATGGTAATCAACCAGTCGCTGGTCGGCGCGGTGCTGGAAGCCCGCAAGTCGGCGAAGATCGGCCGGATCCTCGGGGCGCGGCACGGCATCCTCGGCATCCTCGGCGACGACTACCTCGACTTGCGCCAGCCGTCGGCGAAGAAGCTGGCGGCGATTGCGGACACGCCGTCGTCGGCGCTCGGCAGCTGCCGCAGGAAGCCGGATGCGGCCGACTGCAAGGCGATCTTCGAGGCCTTCCGCCGGCGGAACGTCGGCTACTTCTTCTACATCGGCGGCAACGATTCGGCGGATGCCGCGCGCATCGTCGCCGAGGAGGCGGAGCAGGCGGGCTATCCGCTCGTCGTCTATCACATTCCGAAGACGATCGACAACGACCTGCGCTCGTGCGACCACACGCCGGGCTTCGGCAGCGCCGCGCGGTTCGTCGCCAGCGCGATCCGGGGCGACGACCTCGACAACCGGGCGCTCGGCGGCGTGAAGATCGACGTCATCATGGGGCGCGATGCGGGCTTCCTGACGGCCGCCTCGGCGCTGGCGCGCGTCCGCGAGGACGACGGGCCGCACCTCATCTACCTGCCGGAGGTCCCGTTCTCCGAGGCGAAGTTCGTCCGCGACGTGAAGGCGGCGCTGAAGAAGTTCGGCCGCTGCGTCTGCGCGGTGTCCGAGGGCATCCGCGGCAAGGACGGCGTGCCGATCGGCGCCAAGCTCGGCTCGGGCGAGAAGGACAGCCACGGCAACGTCCAGATGTCCGGCACCGGTGCGCTCGGCGACGCGCTCGCGCGCGTGCTCAAGGAGCAGGCGGGGGTGAAGCGCGTCCGGGCCGACACCTTCGGCTACCTGCAGCGTTCCTTCCCCGGCATCGCCTCGAAGGTCGATCAGCAGGAGGCGGCGCTGGCGGGGCGGGCGGCCGTGAAGGCCGCGCTCCGGGGCGAACTCACGAAGGGCACGATCGCCATCGTGCGCGAGGACGGCCGGCAGTACGGGGTCGCCTTTGCGCCCGTGCCGATCCAGAATGCGGCGAAGTTCACGCGCTCCGTGCCGAAGGAGTACATCGCCCGCAACGGGCATGACGTGACGGCGGCGTTCCTCGCCTATGCCGCGCCGATCGTCGGGGAGCTTCCCGCGTGCGAGATTTTCTGATACAATAGGCGCATGATCGAGTTTTCCGAGAGCCAGCGGCGGACGATTGCGACGGGCGTGACCGTGCTGTGCGTGGCCATGGTGGTCGCGTTCGTCGCCTTCGTCGCGTGGCTGGTGCTGAAGGGGCTGGCCCTGGCGGCGCCGGCCGTCGTGCCGGTCGTGGTGGGCTTCTTCCTGGCGCTGTTCTTCAAGCCGTACTTCACCTGGCTGAAGACGCTGGTGCGGAATCCCTCGCTGGCGCTGGTGCTGATGCTGCTCTCGGTTTTCGTGCCGATCGGCATGCTCCTGTGGTATGCGGGCGCGATTCTGGTCGATCAGGTGACGAATCTCGCCGCGCAGGCTCCGACCCTGGTCCGGCAGGTCTCGGCGTGGTTTCAGTCCACGTTCCCGAAGTTCCATGCGCTCCTGTTGCAGATGGGGCTGCCGTCGGACGGCCTGTCTGGCCTGTACGCCCAGTACGGATCGACGGCCCTGAAGGCCGGGTTCAGCGCGCTGAAGTGCCTGACCGGGGTGCTTTCGGCGGTGCTGACGCTGCTCTTCTTCGTGTTCTTCCTGATGACGAAGGACCGCCGCGGCAGCGAAATCGTCTCGCAGATGCCGTTCCTGAAGGAGGGGACGCGGGGCTTCGTCGCCGAACAGATTGACGCGTTCGTCGGCATCCTGGTGTCGTTCTTCCAGCGGCAGATCGTCATCTGCCTGATTGAGGGCGTCTTGTACGGGACGGGGTTCTGGCTGGTCAGCCTGCCGTACGGCTTCCTCATCGGCTTTGTGCTCGGCGTCCTCAACCTCATTCCGTTCTTCGGCTCCGTCGTCTGTCTGCCGGTCGCCCTGCCGCTCGCGTATTTCGTCCACGGCGGTTCGACGACGCGGCTTTTGCTGGTGCTGCTCGTGTGGGTGACGGGGCAGTTTCTCGACGGCTACCTGATCACGCCGAAGATTCAGGGCAACAAGACCGGGCTTGGGTATGCCGGCGTCATCTTCAGCTTCTTCTTCTGGGCGACGCTGCTGGGGCCGCTCCTCGGCATGCTGCTGGCGATTCCGCTGTCGGCGTTCTGCGTCATCCTCTGGCGGGCGGTCAAGGCCCGCTACATCCGCCCGGTCATCTGATTCCGCTTTCGCCGTCGGAGACGTCTGGTGCAATCGCGCGCACATTCCGGATGCTGCCTGACGGTGGCGGGAAGCGACAGCGGCGGCAATGCCGGCATTCAGGCCGACTTGCGCACGTTCCACGCGTACGGCCTGCACGGGTGCACGGCCATTGCCGCGCTGACGGCGCAGAATCCATTTGGCGTCTCTGCCGTCCAGGCGGTGCCGGCGGACTTCGTCGCCGCGCAGCTGGACGCCGTTCTGGGCGTCTATGACCTTCGGGCGCTCAAGACGGGAATGCTGGCCGACGCGGCGGTCGTCGAGGCGGTGGCCGATCGGCTGGCGCGGCATCCCGACATCCTGCGGGTGATCGATCCGGTGATGGTGGCGACGAGCGGGGCGAAGCTCGTTCCGGACGCGGTAGTCGCGACGATAGCTGCCCGGCTCTTGCCGCTGGCGACGCTGATCACGCCCAACCTGCCCGAAGCCGAGGTCCTCTGCGGTCGGCGGCCCGATTCCGCTGGTGCGCGGACGGCCGACGTCGGACACGCCCGCGAACTGGCGCGGGAGCTTTACGGTCGCTTCGGCCGTGCCGTTCTGGTGAAGGGCGGCCACGGGGCGAATGCCGCCGCAGTCGATGTCCTCTACGACGGTCGGGAGTTCCACGAGTTCTCAATGCCGTGGGTGCCGGACCCGGTGTCAACGCACGGCACGGGCTGCTCGCTGGCGGCGGCGCTGGCGGCGGAGCTGGCGCTTGGCCGCGACTTGCCGACGGCCGTCGCCGGCGCCAAGCGCTATGTCCGCGACGCCATCGCCGGATCCTACTGGGTCGGTCGGAACTGCGGCGTGCTGGGCTTCGTCGGACTCGACCGCCGTCCGTTTGTGGTATAATACCGCGAAATGGAAAGCGGTGTTGGCATTGTCGAATTGAAGAAAATGCGGTTGCAGCTGCCTGAGGGCGGGCTGCGGCTCGCCTACGGCGGCGTGCTCAAGGAAGTCGAGGTCGCCTACGAGGAATGCGGCGCACCGCTGGACGGCACCAACGCGGTCTACGTCTGCCATGCCCTCACGGGCGATGCGCACGTCGCCGGCATCCGGCCCGGCGAGGACCGGCCGAGCGGCTGGTGGGAGAAGATGGTCGGCCCCGGCCGCGCCATCGACACCAACCGCTATCACGTCATCTGCGCGAACGTGCTCGGCGGCTGCAGCGGCACGACTGGCCCGATGTCGGTCAACCCCGACACCGGCAGGCCCTACGGATCGTCCTTCCCGCAGTACACGTTCGACGACGCGGTGGACGTCTTCCGGCTGTTCCTGAAGCAGCTGGGCGTCAAGAAGCTGGCGGCGCTGATCGGCGGCAGCTACGGCGGCCTGCAGGTCGTCAACTGGATCACGCGCTATCCCGACGAGATGGAGAAGGCGTGCCTGATCGCGACGAGCGCGACGCTGAACACGCAGGCGATCGCCTTCAGCGTGATGAGCCGCAACTCGATTACGGACGATCCGAAGTGGAAGGGCGGCGACTACTACCTTGAGGGCGACGGCAGGGGTCCCGGCGCCGGGCTCGCCTCGGCGCGGCAGCTCGCCCACATCACCTATCTCTCGCGCGAGCTGCTGCAGAAGAAGTTCCAGCGCAACCTCCAGCAGAACTTCGTCGACGCCCCTGCGGCGGAGCGGGCGGAGCGCGACCGGCTCTTCAAGACCTACTTCCAGATCGAGAGCTATCTCGACTACCAGGCGGCGAAGTTCCTGCGGCGCTTCGACGCCAACAGCTACCTGCACATCACGCGCTCGATGGACCTCTACGATCCCTGCGACCGATACGGGTCGCTCGACGCGGCGTTCGCGCGGGTGCAGGCGAAGGTGCTCGTCGTCTCGTATCGGAACGACATCCTCTTCCCGTGGTGGCAGTCGAAGGAGATCGTCGCCGCGCTCCTGCGGGCGAAGCGGTCGGTTTCCTACTGCCATCTCGAAAGCGGCACGGGCCACGACTCGTTCCTGACCGACATCGAGGACCTCTCCAAGCTCGTGGGCGGCTTCCTCGGTCGGCGCGAGGCCAAGGTGATGGACTGGCAGGTCCGCCACCACCGGAACGTCATCGACATGGTGCGGGAAGGCGCGCGCGTCGTGGACATTGGCTGCGGCGACGGCACGCTCCTCAATGTCCTGCGCGAGAAGAAGCACGTGAAGGGCGACGGCATCGACATCGACGTGGAGCAGATCGAGGAGGCGCTGGCCGACGGCCACGATATGTTCTGGGACGATGCGGACGACGGCCTCGAGACCTTCCCCGACCGGTACTACGACACGGCGATCGTCTCGGACACGCTGCAGGAGGTGAAGAATCCGCGCGGGCTTCTGCGCGAGGCGCTGCGGATCGCCGACGAGGCGATCGTCACCTTCCCGAACTTCGCGGCGTACCGCATCCGCCTCTTCCTGGCGCTGACCGGGCGGCTTCCCGTCTCGAAGCAGCTGCCGTTCGAGTGGTACGACACGCCGAACATCCACTGCGTGACGCTGAAGGACTTCCGCCGGCTCTGCGAGCGGGAGGGCTACGAGATCCGCGAGGTGCGCGCCGAGTCGCGGCATCTCTTCGGGCGGCTCCTGCTGGCCCTCGGACTCAAGAACCTCGGCGCCTCGAAGATCATCGCCCGCATCGCGCGGAAGCAACGGAGCTGACGGCGGCCATGGACGACGCCACGCTGATCGCGACGGCCCTCGAACGGGTGAAGGCGGCGTATGCGCCGTACTCGCGCTTTCAGGTCGGCGCGGCGGTCCTGGCCGGTTCCGGGCGAATCTACGGCGGCGCGAACGTCGAGAACGCCTCGTACGGCGCGGCGGTCTGCGCCGAGCGCGCGGCGGTCTGCGCGGCGGTCAACGCCGGCGAGCGTACGCTGCGGGCGCTGGCCGTCTGCGGCGGGCGGGACGGGGTCGTGACGGACTACTGCCCGCCATGCGGCATCTGCCGCCAGGTCCTGCGCGAGTTCTGCAATCCGGGGGAACTGCGGGTCCTGCTTGCCCGGTCGGTGACGGACTACCGGGTGCTGACCCTGGAACAGCTCCTGCCCGAGAGCTTCGGACCCGAGGCGCTGCACGGCTGATGGCGAAGGGAATCGCAGCGGCGACGCTTGAGGAGATCAAGGCGCGGATCGACCTGGCGGACCTCGTCGCGTCCTACGGCGTCGCCGTGAAGACGGCGGGCGCCACGAAGAAGGCCTGCTGTCCGTTCCACCACGAGAAGACGCCGTCGTTCGTCATCAACGAGGCGAAGGGCTTCTATCACTGCTTCGGCTGCGGCGAGTCGGGGGACGCGATCGGCTTCGTCCGGAAGATGGACGGCCTCACGTTCGTCGAGGCGGTGAAGAAGCTGGCCGAACGGTGCGGCGTGAGGGTTGAGGAGCAGGAGGACCCGACGGCCGGCCGGCGCAGCCGGCTGCTGGCGCTGCTGGCGGAAATCGCGCAGTTCTACCATCGCTGCCTGCGGCAGGCGAAGGCGGGCGAGCTTGCGCGCGCGTATCTCGTGGAGCGCGACCTGGGCGAACAGGTTCAGGCGGACTATCTGATCGGCTATGCGCCGGACGGCCTCGACAACGTGCTCAAGTGGGCCGGAAAATACGGCTATTCGGCGGAGGAGATGGAGGCCGCGGGCATCGTCAAGGGCCCGACGCGCCCGGGCGGTCTCGGCTATCACCGGTTCGGCGGGCGGCTGATGTTCTCCATCCGGGACAAACAGGGCCGCGTCGTCGGCTTTTCGGGGCGGCAGCTCGTCGCCTCGAAGCGTTCCGGCAAGTACGTGAACTCTCCGGAGACGCTGGTCTTCAGGAAGTCGAACGTGCTCTACGGCTTCGACAAGGCCGCCGGCGCGATCGCCCGGGTGCCGAATCGCGAGGCGATCGTCTGCGAGGGCCAGATCGACTGCATCCGCCTGCAGATCAGCGGCTTCCCGAATGCGGTGGCCGGACAGGGCACGGCCTTCACCGAAGAGCACGTGAAGATGCTCAAGCAGGTCTCCGACCAGGTCGCGCTCGTCTACGATGACGACGAGGCGGGACACAAGGCGACGGTCAAGTCGGCGCGGCTCTGCCTGGCGGCGGAGCTGCCGGTCCGGGTGGTGTCGCTGCCGGGCGGGGACGATCCCGACTCCTTCCTGCGGACGCATCCGGCGGCGGATTTCCGCGCGTTGCTCGACAATGCGGAGTCGATCATGTCCTTTCAGGTCCGGGCGGAACGGGCGAAGGAGCGCGACCCCGACTCCATCGACGCCGTCAACCGCATCGCCCGGGAAGTCCTCCTGACGGTCGCGCAGTGTCCGAATGCGGTTCTCCGCGCAAGCATGGTCGGCGAGGCGGCGAAGCTGCTCCGGCTGCCGTCCGTCGCGCTGGAGGAGGAACTGGCGAAAATCCGGGCGGACGGCCGTTCCGCTCCGCCGCCGCGGCCGACGGCCGCCGTTCCCGCTCCGCCGCCGGACGAGCCTACTTCCGCCGTCGGCGATCCCGCCGACGAAACGGCACCGCTGGCCGGCGAGTCGGCCGCCTCCGTCCTCCCGCCGCCGCCGCGGGAACTGGCGCTTTGTGCGTTCCTGCTGGCGAACGAATATGACCAGACGCTGGCCGACACGGTGGCGGAGTTCCTGCCGGCGAAGGTGTTCGCCCACGACTTCACGGCGCGGTTCGTCGAGACGTGGCGGGCGGAAGCGGCCGGCGGCGGCGACCTGATGCGGGAGTTCGCGGACCGGCTCGGGGCGGACGAGCGCGCCTGGCTGGATGTCGTGCTCCTCGACGGCGGCAAGACGCAGTCGAGCGGCCTGAGTCCGACTGACATTTTGCAGGATTTCGTCCGCTCGCTCTGGTCCGACGCCCTGAGGCGCGCGCGCGGCAAGCTGCCGGCGCACGGCGATCCGGAAGCGGACCTGCGGCGCATGAAGCTGTCGACGGACCTCAAGCGCCTGTCGACGGCACGGTGGCATTCGGTCAAGGAGACCATCCGCGACTGGGCGTCGGATTTATGACACAAATCCATCAAGTGTCACAACTCCGGCGGTAAAAATGGTATAATGGCCGCGTTTCTGTCGGTTATGCAAGGAAAGACATCAACATGAAAAAAGTGCTGATAACGGGCATTGGTATGCTGACTCCCTGCGGGAACGGCAAGGACGCGTCGTGGGCGGCGGTCAAGGCCGGCAAGAGCGGCATCGGAAGAATCACCAAGTTCGATCCCTCGCGGTGCACGGCGCAAGTGGCCGGCGAAATCAAGGGTTTTGACGAGTACGTCGCGGCGACCGGGTTGCTCGACCGCAAGGCGGCGCGGCACATGGCGCTTTTCACGCGCTATGCGGTTGCGGCCGCGCGGGAGGCCTGGAAGGACGCCGGGTATTCGGACGAGGTGCATCCCGACATGCGGCGCGTCGGCACGCTCATGGGCGTCGGCATCGGCGGCATTGACGTGATGGAAGATGGCTTCCGGACGCTGTTCGAGCGCGGTCCCGACCGGATGATGCCGACGATGATTCCCGCCATGATCGCCAACGAAAGCGCCGGCAACATTTCGATTGCCCTGGGTGCGCACGGCCCGTCCCAGGTGGTCGTGACGGCTTGCGCCAGCTCGACGGATGCGATCGGCTTTGCCCTGGACATGATCCGGACCGGGCGCGCCGACGTCGTCGTGGCGGGCGGTTCGGAGGCGGTTATCCGCGAGTATTGCGTCGGCGGGTTCATGAAGATGCGTGCGCTGGCGACGGAGTTCAACGACCAGCCGGAGCGCGCGTCGCGTCCGTTCAACGCGGACCGGTGCGGCTTCGTCATGGGCGAGGGCGCGGCCGTTTTGGTGCTGGAGTCCGAGGAGCACGCGCGTGCGCGCGCCGCGCGGGTCTACTGCGAGCTGGCGGGCTACGGCGCGACCAGCGACGCCTACCACATCACGGCGCCCGATCCCTCCGGCCGGGGCGCGGTTGACGCCGTGCGCTTCGCGCTGGAGGACGCCGGCATGGCCGACGGCGCCGAAATCGACTACATCAACGCGCACGGGACCTCGACCCATCTCAACGACGCGATGGAGACGAAGGCGTTCAAGGAGGTGTTCGGCGAGCGGGCCCGCCAGATCAAGGTCTCGTCGACCAAGTCGATGACCGGGCATCTGCTGGGCGCGGCGGGCGCGGCGGAGGCGGCGTTCTGCGCCTTGGCCCTGCACGAGGGCTTCGTGCCGCCGACGATCAACTACGAGTCGCCGGATCCCGAGTGCGACCTCGACTATACGCCGAACGTCGGCGTGGCGATGCCCCTGCGCGCGGCGCTTTCGACCTCGCTGGGCTTCGGCGGCCACAACGGCGCACTGGTGTTCCGGCACTTCGCGGCTTCCTGATTTCCGATGGACTTTTTCGTCGTCGATTCGCAGCAGTGCGTCCGTTGCGGCGCCTGCGTACGGGATTGCGCGTTCGGGGCGCTCAAGGCGGACGGCCTGGGCGCTCCGCAGATGGCGTCGCCGGAAAAGTGCATGCGCTGCCAGCATTGCCTGGCGATCTGCCCGACGGGGGCCGTGACGGTTGACGGCAAGACGGCGGCGGACTGTCCGCCGGTCGCCGGCGCCGAGCTGCCGTCGCCGACGGCGGTCCGGAACTGGCTGTCGCTCCGGCGTTCGGTCCGCCGCTTTGCGGACGCGGACGTCGCGCCGGAGCTGCTGGACGGTCTGCTGCGGACGCTGGGCAACACGCCGACGGGCTGCAACGCCCGGCAGCTGACGTTCACGTGCTTTCCGGACCGGGCGTCGATGGACGCGGTCCGGCGGCGTTTTCTCGAAACGCTGGCCGCGCCGCACGAGCGCCTTCTGCCGCGCTGGCTGGCCGTGCCGGCGCTGCGCCTGCGCAAGGGCGGGCAGGACCTCTTCTTCCGGGGCGCGTCGGGGCTGCTGGTCATTTCGTCGGACACCAGCCATCCGGCGGTGACCACGCCTCGTGAGGACGTGACGATTGCCTGTTCGAACTTCGAGCTGCTGGCGAACGCCAACGGCATCGGCACTTGCTGGTTCGGCTTTCTCAACCTGATCGAATCCGCGCTGCCCGGCTTCGTCCAGACGCTGACCGGCGTTCCGCGCGGACACGCCTTCGCGGCGATTCTCTTCGGCCAGCCGGTCGTCCGCTATCCCCGCGGCGTCGCCCGCGAGGACTACGCCAGCATCGTCTACCGGCGGGCTTCGGCGGACTGACGCGCACCGCTCCGGCGGTTTTATCCTGTCAACAGGTTGCGGTTGCCGTTTGGGCTGACTACAACCTGTTGACAACTGTTGACAGCCTTCCTCTTGCGCCGCCACAATATTTTGTGGTATCATACTCGACGGTCATACAACAGAAGGTAAATTTCGAGTTCTAAACCGGTTCGGGAGGAGAAGGTCAGCGATGAAGGCGATGAAGATCATCAAGCGTTCGGGCCAGGAGGTCGAGTTCGACATCACGAAGATTGCGAACGCGATTCGCAAGGCGAGCCAGGCGGTTGACTACAAGAACGCCCTGAGCGAGGGGCGGATTGCGCTGATCGCCGAGGAAGTCGCGGGCGTCTGTGCGGCGCGCGACCGGGCGATGACGGTCGAAGAGGTCCAGGACGTCGTCGAGAACAAGATCATGGAGATGGGCTCCCATGAGATCGCCAAGAAGTACATCGTCTACCGCTACAAGCGCCAGCTGGCGCGCAAGGCGAACACGACCGACGAGCAGATTCTCTCCCTCATCGAGTGCAACAACGAGGACGTCAAGCAGGAGAACTCGAACAAGAACCCGACGATCAACTCGGTGCAGCGCGACTACATGGCCGGCGAGGTGTCGAAGGACGTCGCCTCGCGCCTGCTGCTGCCGCTGGACGTCGTGCAGGCGCACAAGGACGGCCTGATCCACTTCCATGACATGGACTACTATGCGCAGCACATGCACAACTGCGATCTCGTCAACCTCGAGGACATGCTGCAGAACGGCACGGTCATCTCGGGAACGATGATCGAGAAGCCGAAGAGCTTCTCCACCGCGTGCAACATCGCGACGCAGATCATCGCGCAGGTCGCCTCGAACCAGTACGGCGGCCAGTCCATTTCGCTGACGCACCTGGCGCCGTTCGTCGACGTCTCGCGGCAGGCGATCCGCCGGGAGCTTGCGGACGAATGCGCCGTGGCGGGCGTGACGATGGCGAAGGAGAAGTTCGACGCGATCGTCGAGAAGCGCGTGCGCAAGGAGATCGAGAAGGGCGTGCAGACGATCCAGTACCAGGTCGTCACGCTCATGACCACGAACGGGCAGGCGCCGTTCGTCACGGTGTTCATGTACCTCGGCGAGGCGCGCAACGAGCAGGAGAAGCGGGACCTGGCGATCATCGTCGAGGAGGTCCTGAACGAGCGCATCAAGGGCGTGAAGAACGAGCAGGGCGTCTACATCACGCCGGCGTTCCCGAAGCTCATCTACGTGCTCGAGGAGCAGAACGTCCGTCCTGGCACGCCATTCTGGCACCTGACCGAGCTGGCGGCGAAGTGCACGGCGAAGCGCATGGTGCCGGACTACATTTCCGAGAAGAAGATGCTCGAGTACAAGGTCGACAAGAACGGCAACGGCAACTGCTACACCTGCATGGGCTGCCGCTCGTTCCTGACGCCGTTCGTCGACGAGCAGGGCAAGCCCAGGTACTACGGCCGCTTCAACCAGGGCGTCGTCACGGTCAACCTGGTGGACGCGGCGCTTTCCGCCCACGGCGACCTGGAGAAGTTCTGGCGGATCCTCGGCGAGCGCTGCGAACTCTGCCACAAGGCGCTGCAGTGCCGTCACGAGCGCCTGACTGGAACCCTGTCCGACGCGGCGCCGATCCTGTGGCAGTACGGGGCGCTGACGCGGCTGCCGAAGGGGACGCCGATCGACAAGTACCTGCACGGCGGCTATTCGACGATTTCGCTCGGCTACGCCGGCCTGTGGGAGGCGGTCTTCGCCCTGAACGGGAAGAAGCTGACCGAGCCGGAGGGCGAGGAGCTCGGGCTGGAGATCATGCGGAAGCTCAACGAGTACACGGCGAAGTGGAAGGCCGCGGAGAGCATCGACTACTCGCTTTACGGCACGCCGCTCGAATCCACGACCTACAAGTTCGCGAAGTGCCTGCAGAAGCGCTTCGGCGTCATCAAGGGCGTCACCGACCGCAACTACATCACGAACTCGTACCACGTGCACGTGACCGAGCAGATCGACGCGTTCAAGAAGCTCGAGCTCGAGGCGAAGTTCCAGAAGCTCTCGCCTGGCGGCGCGATCAGCTACGTCGAGGTGCCGAACATGCAGCACAACCTGCCGGCGGTCCTCGCGATCATGCAGTACATCTACGACCACATCATGTACGCCGAGCTGAACACCAAGAGCGACTACTGCCAGGTGTGCGGCTTCGACGGCGAAATCGAGATCGTGCGGGACGAGAGCGGCAAGCTCGTCTGGAAGTGTCCCAAGTGCGGCAACACGGACGAGGCGAAGCTCAACGTCGCGCGCCGCACCTGCGGCTACATCGGCTCCCAGTTCTGGAACCAGGGGCGGACGCAGGAGATCAAGGAGCGCGTTCTTCACGTCTCGTGAACTACGCCTCCATCCGCACCTGCGACATCGCCAACGGAGAGGGAGTGCGAGTCTCCCTCTTCGTTTCTGGCTGTACGCACCGGTGCAAGGGCTGCTTCAATCCCGACCAGTGGGACTTCGCCTGCGGCGAGCCGTTCACGCGTGAAGTCGAGGACGGCCTCCTGTCGGCGCTGGCGCCGGATTTCGTCGCCGGGCTGACCATCCTCGGCGGCGAGCCGATGGAGCCGGACAACCAGCGCGCGCTCGTGCCGTTCCTGCGCCGTTTCCGCGAGCGGTTCGGCGACACGAAGACCCTGTGGGTCTACACCGGCTGCGTGCTGGAGGAGCTGCGCGCCGGCGCACCGCCCTCCCGCTGGCGCACCGAGGTGACGGACGAGTTCCTGTCGATGGTCGACGTGCTGGTCGACGGTCCCTTCGTCGAGGAACTGAAGGACATCTCCCTGCCGTTTCGCGGCAGCTCCAACCAGCGCATCCTGCGGTTGCGCCGCCCTTGACATCTTCGGGGAATAAAGCCATAATATCCGCAAACCATGAGTTACTACCTGATGATCCTCGTCGGCGCGGTGCTGGTGAACAACTTCGTTCTGAGCCGCTTTCTCGGGTGCTGTCCGTTCCTCGGCGTCTCCAAGAAGACGGAGACGGCGCTGGGCATGTCCGGAGCCGTGGTCTTCGTGATGACGATGGCCGCGGCCGTCACCTGGTGCCTTGACCACTGGCTGCTCCGGCCGAACGGCCTCGGGTACGTCCACACGCTGGCGTTCATTCTCGTCATCGCGGCGCTGGTGCAGTTCATCGACATCGCGATGAAGCGGTTCCTGCCGCCGCTGCACGCCGCGCTGGGCATCTTCCTGCCGCTGATCACGACGAACTGCGCGGTGCTGGGTGCCGCCGAGATCAACTGCAAGCAGGGAACCGGCTTCTTCGAGTCGGTCTTCTTCTCGTTTGCGGCGGCGATCGGCTTCGGTTTCGCGCTGGTCGTCTTCTCCGGCATCCGCGAGCGGCTTGCGCATGCGGATCCGCCGCGCTGCTTTCAGGGCATCGCCCTGGCGCTGGTGACGGGCGGTCTGCTCTCGCTGGCCTTCATGGGCTTCTCCGGGCTGGTCAAACTTCCCTATTGAGACGGCGATTCCGTTCTTCAACTTCAACCCAGACTTCAACCTCTCCCTCATGACTACCGCCATTCTCGTCATCGCCGGCATCGGACTGGTCGCCGCCATCGTGCTGGCCGTCGCCGACAAGTGTCTTTCGGTCCGGGAGGATCCGCGCATCGGCATGGTGACGGCCGAACTGCCCGGCGCCAACTGCGGCGGCTGCGGCTTCGCCGGCTGCGACGGCTATGCGCGGGCGCTGGTGGCCGGGACGGCGCCGAACGGCGCCTGCGCGGCGGGCGGCGAGGCGTGCGCGGCGGCGATTGCGAAGATTCTCGGCATGGCGGCGACGGCGGCCGAGCGGCGCGTGGCGCTGGTCCGGTGCTGCGGCACGCGGTCCGAGGCGATCCGCGTCGGGGACTACAACGGCATCTGCGACTGCGGCGTCGCGGCGGCGACGGCGGGCGGCGACAAGGGCTGCAAGTACGGCTGTCTCGGCTACGGGGCGTGTGCGCACGTCTGCCCGAAGCAGGCGATTTCGGTGCACGACGGGCTCGCCAGGGTTGACAAGCGCCTGTGCATCGGGTGCGGCAAGTGCGTGACGGCGTGTCCGAAGCGCCTGATCGAGCTCGTGCCCGCCTCGGCGACGATCCACGTCCTCTGCGCGAATCCGGACAAGGGGCCGAACGTGCGCAAGGTCTGCGGCGTCGGGTGCCTCGGGTGCCGTCTCTGCGAGAAGAACTCCGGCGGCAAGGAGGCCGGCCATTTCGTCTTTGACGGCTTTCTCGCGAAGGTCAACTACGACAATCCTCCGACCGACGAGCAGGTCGCGAACAAGTGTCCGGCGAAGTGCATGAGCGTCGACCCGCATTTCGAGACGGGGAAGTGAGGTCGTCGGCAAGGGGGGAACGGGAGCGCATGAAGACGGTCAGAAGCTCGTTTCGGTTCAGGGGTGGCGTTCATCCCGATTACAGCAAGGAACTCGCGCGCGGCAAGCCGATCGAGCGGATGCCGTGTCCGGCGGAGCTCGTCGTCTCGATGAGCCAGCATCTCGGCGCGCCGGCGAAGTGCGTCGTGAAGGCCGGCGACCACGTGGTGCGGGGTCAGCTGCTCGGCGAGCGCAACGGCTTCATTTCCGTTGCCGTCTTTGCGCCGGCGGACGGTCTCGTGAAGGCGGTCGAGCCGCGTCAGGGCGCCGCAGGCGGCCAGGCGACCGCCGTCATTCTCGACACGACCGCGCCGGCCCCGGCCGATGCCGGCGCTTCGGCGGCGGACTGGCGGCTGGAACCGCTCGACTGGCGTTCCGCCAGCCGGGAAGAGCTGCTCGCCCGCATCGATGCGGCCGGCATCTGCGGCATGGGCGGCGCGGGCTTTCCGACCAGCGTCAAGCTGAATCCGCCGCCCGGCAAGCGCTGCGAGTACCTGATCCTGAACGGCGCGGAATGCGAGCCGTACCTGTGCGCCGACCACCGCGTGATGCTCGAACGGGCGGACCGCATCCGTCTCGGCGTCGAGATCATGCGCAAGATTCTCGGCATGCCGGCCGTGCGCATCGCCGTCGAGGCGAACAAGCCCGATGCGGTCGCCGCGCTTGAGCGGGCCTTTGCGGACATCGACGGGAACGTCGAGATCGTCGTGCTGCCGGTCATGTATCCGCAGGGCAGCGAGAAGCACCAGATCTACGCGACGGTCGGGCGCGTCGTGCCCGAACCGCCCGCGCTGCCGATTGACGTTGGCTGCGTCGTAGAGAACGTCGGCACGGTCGTGGCGATCGCCGATGCGGTCGAGCGCGGCGAGCGCCTGCTCTCGCGCGTGACCACCGTCTCGGGCGACGCCGTCGCCGAGCCGAAGAACATCGAGGCGCCGATTGGGACGAAGTATTCCGATCTCGTCGCCTTCTGCGGCGGCGAACTGGGCGTGCCGGCGAAGGTAATCTCGGGCGGCACGATGATGGGCTTTTCGGTGCCGTCCCTGTCCGTTGCGACGACGAAGACGACGTCCGGGCTGCTGCTCCTGTCCGGGCGGCGGGTGTTCTGCTATTCGTCTCAGGCCTGCGTGAACTGCGGGCGTTGCGTCCGCGTCTGTCCGATGCGCCTGAGCGTCGCGGACATCGGCAAGGCCGTCGAGTCGGACGACGTCCGAAGCGCCGAGGACCTGCACGTGATGAGCTGCATCGAATGCGGCGCCTGTTCGTTCAGCTGTCCGGCGTACCGTCCCCTGACGCAGTTCTGCCGCCGGGCGAAAGCCTCGATTCGCGCGCGCATGGCCGCTGAGAAGGCGAAAGCCGCCGCCGCCGCGAAGAAATAGACCTCGTTTTGCCCACCGTCCGCCCTCCAGCTTCCACGCCATGAAACCAAAAGACACTTCCGAACACTACATCCTGTCGAGCTCGCCGCACGCGCATGCGGACTGCAGCGTTTCGCGCATCATGCTGGACGTCATCATCGCGCTCTTGCCGACCACTGCCGCGGGCATCTGGTTCTTCGGCTGGCCGGCCGTGTGGACGATTGCGGTCTGCGTGGCTACTTGCCTGACGACGGAGGCGCTCTGCCGCCTGGCGATGCGCCGCGAGAACACGCTCGGCGACCTCTCGGCCGTCGTGACGGGGATGCTGCTGGCGCTCAACCTGCCGGCCGGGCTGCCGCTCTGGATGGCCGTCCTGGGCTCGGTCTTCGCCATCGGCATCTGCAAGCAGGCCTTCGGCGGACTCGGGATGAATCCGTTCAATCCGGCCCTGGCCGCGCGCGCGTTCATGCTCATCAGCTTCACGGGGCCGATGACGACGTGGCTCAAGCCGCTGTGGTGGAAGACGCCCGAGGCGATGACGACGGCGACGCCGCTCGCCGCGATGAAGCGGCTCTTCGGCAGCGATGCCGTCGCCCAGGCGACGCCGCACGTCAAGCAGGCGCTGGCGGACCTCCCCGGGACCTGGGACCTGCTGATCGGCAATATGCCCGGCTGCATCGGCGAAGTCTCGACCCTGGCGTTGGCGCTTGGCGCCGTCTATCTCCTCTGCCGCCGGGTGATCACCTGGCACATTCCCGTCGCCTTCCTCCTGACGGTGTGGCTCTACGGCTATTTTGCCGGCGGGGCCCCGGCGCATCTGCAGGTACTGACCGGCGGGGTGATGATCGGCGCCTGCTTTATGGCGACGGACTATGTCACTTCGCCGACGACGGCGTTCGGCAAGGTGGTCTTCGGCTGCGGCTGCGGGCTGCTCTGCATGCTGATTCGCCAGTTCGGCGCCTATCCGGAAGGCTGCTCGTTCGCGATTCTCATCATGAACGCCGTCTGTCCGCTCATCAACCGCTGGACGCGGCCGAAGCCCTTCGGGGCGAAGTAGCGCCGAGATGAAGTAGCGCCGAGATTATGATATAATCTCGGGTATGGTTACGTTGATTGTTGCGCTTGCCGTTGCCGGCGGCAGCTTTGCCGCGGCGTATTTTGCTGCGGACTGGGGAATGGGCTGGAGCGTCTTTGCGGGCGTGGTCGGCTTTGGCGTGTTTCAGGGCGTCGCGGGCTTTTTCCTGCAGAAGCGGGTGAAGCGCGACATGGAGCAGGTCCAGCAGATCCTGCTGGCCGGCCAGAAGCGTCTGCAGGCGAAGATGCAGGCCTGGCAGTTCCGGCCGCCGAGCTCGCTTCAGGCCGCGCAGCGGGAGATCGCCGCCGACACGAAGACGTTCGTCCGGGAGGCGCTGGCGCAGACGGAGTCGTTGCGCAAGTATCGGCTCTGGGTGCCGATGATGTCCCGGCAGATCGCGACCGCCCGGCTCCAGCTCAATTGGATGATCAAGGACTTCAAGGCCGTCGACGCGCTGATGCCGCAGGCGATCTGCCTCGACCCGACGATGGCGGCGATCAAGATGGCGCGGCTTTACATGCTGGGCCGGCCCGTCGGGGAGATCCGGAAGGTCTACGAGAAGGGCGTGCGTCGCGTCCGCTACAATGGCAACGTCCTGCTGGCGGCGACGATGAGCTGGATTCAGGTCGAGAAGGGCGATGCCGACGGGGCGTTCAAGACGCTCACGGAGGCGCTCAGAAAGAGCGACGACGAGACGCTGAAGCGCAATCACGAACAGCTCATGAACAACCGCGTGGCGCATTTCTCGAACGCCGGGCTCGGCGACCAGTGGTACTCGCTGTTCCTGGAGGAGCCGAAGACGCGCGTCCAGCGTCAGCGGAGCGCCTACCGATGAACGTGCGCAAGGCGATCGTCCTGGCGGCGGGACACGGCACGCGCTTGCGCCCCTTCACGTGCGCGACGCCGAAGCCGCTGCTGCCGGTCTGGGGCGAGCCGATGCTCGGGCGCATCGTCGAGCTGCTGCGCGGCTGGGGGGTCAGCGACATCGCGTTCAACTCCCACTGCCTGCACGAGCAGGTAAAGTCCTGGGCGGAAGGCTATCGGCGCGGCGCCGCTGCGGCCGGCGACCGAGTGAAGGTCAAGGTCAGCTACGAGCCGGAGATCCTTGGCACCGGCGGCGTGCTCAATCCGCTGCGGGAATGGATCGGCGACGAGCCGTTTTACCTCGTCAACGGCGACGTTGTCGTTGAGAACGCGCCGAATCCCCTTGCGAAGATCCGCAACTTCGACTCGCCGAGCGTCATCGGCTGCGGGCTGGTGGGCGAGAGCGGTCCGCGGACGATCGAGGTCGAGCCCGAGACGGGGTTCGTGACCTGCTGGCGGAGTCCCGACGCGGGCCTTGACGGGACGTACACCTTCTGCGGCATTTCCGTCTTCAAGCCCGAGATCCTGCAGTACGTGGAGCCGTCGGGCTTCTCCTCGATCGTCACGGCGCTCGAGAAGGCGATGATGGCGGGCAAGTTCCTCAAGGCCGTCAGGAGCCGCGAGATGCTGTGGGCGGATGCGGGGACGATTCCCAGCTACATCGACCTGAACCGGGACGGCGACGACAACGCGTTTTCCGGCTTTCCGCAGGTGCGGGCGGCCCAGGAGGCGGTCGGTTCCGCAGGCGCCGTGTCGTTTCTCGGGGCGCGCGGCAGCGAGCGCGTCTTCTTCCGCTGCGACAAGGGCGTCATCGTCCTGTACGACGACGGCAATCGCGACGAGAACGGGCTTTATGCCGGGCATGCGCGCTTCCTGAAGCGCAAGGGCATTCCCGTTCCCGACGTCCTGGCCGACCTGACGGCGATCAAGACGCTGGTCCTCGGCGATGCCGGGTCCGAGCGCAAGATGTCCCTTGAAGAGTATGCGGCCGTGGTGAAGGTCCTGGCGCGGTTCAATGCGCTGGGCGACGATCCCGAGCTGGCGACGCTCGACCTGTTGCCGGAGTTTGACGCGGATACGTGGCGGTGGGAGCGGGAACTCTTCCGCAAGCACTGCCTGGGCTCGCGTTTCCGGACCGACCTGCCGGACGCCGTCGGGGCGGAGCTGGAGCACGTGGCCGAAGTCCTCGCCGGGGAGCCGAAGGCGCTGGTGCACCGCGACTTCCAGTCGACGAACGTGCTGTGGAGGGGGAACGAGCTGACGCTGATCGACTTTCAGGGCATGCGGCTCGGGCCGGCGGCCTACGATCTCGCGTCGCTGGTCTACGACCCCTATGTCACGCTTGCGGACCGGCAGCGCGAGGCTCTCGTCGCCCTCTACGCGAAGGAGTCGGGGCGGGCGGACATCGCGCAGGTCCTGCCGTTGGCGGCGGTGCAGCGCCTGGCGCAGTGCCTCGGCGCCTACGGGCGCCTCGCCTCCGTCGGGCAGCCGCAGTTCGGCAAGTACGTCTTGCCGGCGCTGGAGAACCTGCTGGCCGCGGCGGACCTGGCCGGCCTCGACGCGACGGGGGCGATGGCCGAAGAACTGATTGCCCGCTGTTCCCACGGACACTGTCACTGATGTCCGTCGTCCGCCAGTTCCTCAGCCGCATCCGGACCCAGGGCGTCCGGCGCCGGGAAGTCGTGCGAACGACGTTTCTGGGGCGCGAACGCTCGTTCGAGGCCTATGACGTGGGGACGGACACGTTCATCTTCGAGAAGGGTGTCGAACGGCATCTGAAGGAGCATCCGAGCGTGCTCCTGGTCGAGAAGCGGCACCTTCGCCTGCGGGCGAAGGGCCGGGTGATGACGGTGTCGACGGGCAACCATGCGGTGGCGGCCCTCCCGCTGATGGACGGCCGGTTCTGGAAGCTGTCGTGCCTGCCGTCCGACCGGTGCAGCGCCGTCCTGCTGAAGAACATCCTCTGCGCCAACGTCGTGGGAGACACGCTGGAGCTGTCGCAGCGCGATGTCGGAACGGCGGATCTCGTTTCCAGCGACGCCTGGCTGACGGAGACCGTCGGCTTCTCGCCACGCGACGTGGTGATGGCCGAGCGGAACGAGGCGACGCTCGACCACTACCGGCATCGCGGCGAGGAATGGCGCGTGAAGCCGCTGGCCTGGACGGAGGGCGAGATGCGGGCGGCGCTGGCCGCCTCCCGCAAGCGAATCGACTCGAAGCTCTGCTACTACCATTCGGCCCGCGGCGTCCATTTCCTCACCTGCGCGGAGTTCTTCCGCTTCGCCGCGCTGGCGGAGACCGAGCCGGAGGCGTTCGTCCGGGGCCTGCGGGAGCTGGTCGGCGTCTACGAGGGCAACGCCAGTTCCTTCGTCCGCATGCCCAAGCACCGCGGCCACCATGAGATCGAGTTCTTCGGCTTGCGCCGCGGCGTCGCGCTGCAGCGGCTCGTCCCCGAGGCGGAAAGCATGATGGCGGACATCGAACACGGGCGGACGGGCCAGCTGGGAATCATCCAGCGGGCGCAGGAGATCGCGTCCCTGTACCGCTCCCTCCTGACGCATCCGGACCTGGCGGACGAGACGTCCAGGCAGTTTGCGGAAATGCTCTACATGTGCATCACCGGCGAGGTCTACGCCGTGGTCGGGGAGGGCCAGACGCTGGCTTTCGACGACCGCCGGACGGCGTTGCCGGGGGCCACGTTCGTCGGCGGGCGGCCGGTCCTCCATCCCGGTGCGGACGACCGGACGGAAGTCCTGCTGTCGAACCTGCGCGGCCTGATGTCGAAGGACGAGCTCATCGAGTACGCGAACGTCTACGAGCTCCGCGCCGACGACTCGACCGAGCCGCTGGGCAAGGGACAGACGCGCGAAGTCGTCTACAAGACCAACTTCCGTCCGCTTGAGAACTCGCTGATCGAGAAGCGGCTGTCCCGCACGCTGCCGGGCTACGGTTCCTACGTGATGGCGCGCATCGGCGCGCTCCGTGCGCTCGGCATTTCCCTGAGCGACTACTACCTGATGCTGCGGCGGCGGGCGGGAATGGGTCGCCGGCCGGGCGAATACTACATCCGCCGGCGGTGCGAAGGCGAGCCGATGGACGCCATCCCCGCGACCTATTTCCGCAGTTCCGAGGACGCCGCCGTCGAGGATGCGGAGGTGGTCCTGGCGCTGGCGGCCCTGATGGGCGACGCGGCGGCGCAGAACATGGCGATGAAGAAGTACGATCCCGCGTCGAACACTCCGCTCTACGGCGTCGGCAAGGAGATCTACGAGTTCGAATACGACATCGTCCACGAGCGCGTGGTGCCGAAGAAGGTGTCCACCTGCTCGATTCGCGGCAGCTTCGGCTGGCCGTCGCGGGAGTATACGGAAGCGAATCTGGACGCCATCGCCCGCTTCTACCTCGGCCATTACGCGACGGCGCTGAAGGCCTACCAGCGGCAGCATCCGACGGTTCCCCTGACGGATCTCGCCCGGCGGTTCATGGACGGATTCGAGTTTCGGACGCATGCGCTGGAATGGCAGCTTTCGGTCATGCGCGACCGCTTCGAGCCCTTTTGTCCCGACGTGCCGGCGCGCTACGAGTTCGCCGACACGTGGCGGTTCGTCATGTGGTCGCTGGAACGGCAGGGCCGTCGGCTGCCGGCCCTGCGCCGCCTGTTCGGGGAAATCCTCCAGCAGGAGTCCTGCTGAGGGACAACTCCCCTCGGGGGCGGACGGAGACGGCGAATGGCGGGCGAGACGGTGCGAACGGAGGCGATTTGCCTGGACATCCGCCCGTGGTCGCGGACCAGCCATGTCGTCACCTGGCTGGCGCCGGAAGGCAGGATCGCGTCGGTGGCCAAGGGCGCGGTCCGCCCCAAGAGCCCGTTCCTCGGGCAGTACGACCTCAACTACACCTGCGACATCGTCTACTACGCGCGCGCGAAAGGCGACCTCCATGTCCTGCGCGAGTGTGCGCCGGTCGAGCTGCGCGACGGCCTGCGGTCCGACTACCGGGCGCTGGCGCTCGCGGGCTATTTCCGCCGGCTCGTCCTCGACCTGGCGCCGTCCGGGCCGGACTGCCAGGCCTGGTACGCGCTGCTGTCGCGGGCGCTCTCGTCGTCCGACCATGGCGTGCCGGCGCTGCTGCGCTTCGAGCTGGACGTCCTGCGCCTGTCGGGGCTGGCGCCGGACTTCTCCGGCTATGACCGTCAGGCGGAATGGTCCGCGTTTTCCGTCGGAACCGGATCCTTCGGCGCCGACGGGGGCCGCTGCATCCGCGTGGCGCGTCCGACGGCGGAATACCTGAACCGGCCGGAGGCTGCGCCCGGGAATCCTCAGATCCCCCTTGACGCGGCAAGGGTGATTGGTGTATTCTATCAGTTCCACGTGGACTGCGCTTCTGACGTGCGGAGGACGGTTCTCGGGATGATTTCGAAAACGAAGGGAAAAGGTTGATTATGAACGTCAAGATGCTTGGTGCGGCGGTTCTCGCCGGTGCGATGGTGGCCGGCTGCGGTCGGGAAAACGGGGGGCAGGAGGCGGACGTGATGGCCGTTTCCGTCAACGGCGAGGCGCTGATGCAGAGCAAGATCGACGCCGACGTCGAGCTGATCGTCAAGGCGCAGGGAAGCCGGTTCCCGGCGGACAGGCTGGAATACGTGAAGCAGTCGATCGCCAACCAGCTCGTCCAGAGCTTCATCGTCGAGCGCGTTCTCGTCGCCAAGGCGAAGGCCGACGGCTTCACCGTTACCGACGCCGACCGCAAGGCGCGCAGCGAGGAGTTTCTCAAGGCGACGGCGAAGATGCCCGATGCGCCGAAGTCCGTCGAGGAATACTTCCGGAAGTTCCCCCTGGGCGAGGAGCGCGCGCGCGCCGAGTTCGAGCACGGCATCCTCATCGACAAGATGATCAAGGCCGAGCAGGCCAAGGCGCCGGCGAAGGACTATGCGGCCGAGGCGAAGCGCGTCATCGACAACATCGTGTCGAACAACGCGGTGGCGAAGTCCGGCGAGGCCGACTGCCTGAAGCGGATCCAGGGCCTGAAGGCCCAGCTCGACAAGGTTCCGGCGGCCGAACTCGCCCAGAAGTTCGCCGAGCTGGCGAAGGCGAATTCCGCCTGCCCGTCGTCCCAGAAGGGCGGCGATCTCGGCGAGTTCACCCACGGCCAGATGGTGAAGGAGTTCGACGAGGTCGCCTTCAAGCTCCCGGTCAACAAGGTGTCCGATCCGGTCAGGACGCAGTTCGGCTATCACCTCGTGATGGTGACGAAGAAGGTGCCCGCCGTCGAGGCGAAGGGCGACAAGCCCGCCGAACCCGAGAAGGTGCAGGCCAGCCATATTCTCCTGAAGGCCGGCAACGTGCAGGAGGTGCCGAAGCAGGAAGACGTGATCCAGCGCCTCCAGAAGCAGAACGAGCGTTCCTTCATGCAGGAGTTCATCCAGAAGCAGATTAGGGCCGCCAAGCTTGAGGCCAGCGAAGACTACAAGCGGTTCCTGCCGGTCGAGGAGCCGCCGGCTTGCGCGGACGGTCCGGACTGCCAGCACCCGGTTGAAAAGCCCGCCGGGAAATGATATAATACGCGCCCGTTGAAAGGAAAAAGCAGACAATGAGCCAGCATGCATCTCTTAGGGGTTCCGGTAAGATCACTTCCAGGCGCAACGTCCTGAAGCGCTTCGAGCGCGTGGACCTGCTCCAGAAGCGCGGGGAGTGGAAGGAAGGCTGCCGCGGCCTCGGTCTCAAGAAGACCAAGCCCGAAGCCTGACCTGTGGCTCCAGCATCGAAAGGAAGCGCCTGGTCGTCCAGGCGCTTCTTTGCTATGTTCCCGGCCGTTGCGGCCGGATTCTCCGCCGGGCGGTTCAGTCGCCGCGCCCGGCAATCACCAGCGGACCGGTCAGCAGGCCGTGGTCGGCTTTGGTGACCCGGACCCTGACGAGCGCCTTTCGCGACGAGACGCCGATGGCTTCGCAGGGCAGGTATTCAGACGTCCAGCCACGGCACTTCCCGGCGTCTTCGACGACGATCTCGACGGTTTTCCCGACAAACGACCGCGCGAACTTCCGTCGCATCCTGCCGACTGTCTGCGAAAGCTCGTGCGCCCGGCGGGAGCGGATTTCCGCCGGCACCGCGTTGGGGAAGGCGACGGCCAGCGTCCCCTGCCGCTCCGAATAGGGAAAGACGTGCGCGTTGGAGAAGGGATGCCGCTTGAGCAGGCCTTTCGTCGCCAGGAAGTCGAGATCGCTTTCGTCCGGGAAGCCGGTCATCAGGTCGCAGCCAAGTCCGAGTCCGGGCATCAGGCGCGTCGCCGTCTCGACGGCCTCGTCGATGTCGCGGATCGTATAGGGCCTGCGCATGGCCTTGAGGACGCGCAGCGAGCCGGACTGGATCGGCAGATGCAGGAAGCGGCAGACGTTTTTCGCGCCGGCCATCGCATGAATCGTCTCCAGGGCGCAGGGGCCGGGTTCGACGGACCCGAGGCGGATGCGGCAGGCTGCGTCCACCTGCGACAGGGCCTGCACCAGGTCCGGCAGGCGCTTCCCCTGCGAGGCGTAGAGCGCCAGGTTGCAGCCGGTGACGACGATTTCGCGGTAGCCGGCCTCGACAAAGCGCTTGGCCGTGTCGAGCGTCTCGGAAAAGTCGACCGACTTGGACGCGCCGCGAAAGCTGGGGACGATGCAGAACGTGCAGTTTCCGCTGCAGCCGTCCTGGACCTTCAGGTAGGCTCGCGCCGTGCGCGTCGGCAGGGGCGTGGGGCCGACGGCGACGCGCGTCGGCAAAGGCCGGCGTGCGGCGGCGGTGCGCGCTCCGCCGGTCGCCGCCTGGTCCTTGAGACAGCCGCAGACGAGGACGGGGACGGTCGGATGATGACGCCGCAGGCGGGCGATCAGCTTTTCGCAGTCGTGCTGCGCACGGGCGGTTACGCTGCAGCCCCGCACGACGAACAGGTCGGCGCGGGAATGGTCCGTCGTCAGCTCCCAGCCTCTGGACAGGTATTCCGCCTCCATCTGCAGGGCCTCGGCCCTGTTCAGACGACAGCCAAAGGTCTCGAAGCAGACGCGCATGGACGGGGTCGGAAGCGGTTCAGCCCTCGGGGATGACGATGAGCAGCACGAGGTTCGTCAGGTTGAAGAGGGCATGGTTCAGCATCGGGCACCAAAGCCGTTCGGTCTTCCGATAGAGCCAGCACTGGGCGAGCCCGAAGAAGAAAAGCGCGATGAAAGCCGCATCCGGCCAGGGCTGTGCGATGTAGTGCGCGGCGGAGAAGAGCGCGGCTGAAAACACGTACAGGATCGTGATTGACAGCTTGCCGATCAATCGACAGACAAAGGTTCTCAAGACATATTCGACGACCGCGAAGCCGACGAGGGCCAGGCCGTAGCAGAGCCAGGGGGTGCTGCTGGGGAACGAGGCCAGGACCAAGGCCCTTACGCCGGGCGCAAACGCCAGAAGCGCACCGCCTGTCAGGAGGGCAGCCGTCGGCAGCAGCATGTAGGCCAGGTTTTGCAGAGAAAGCGGAAGCAGATTGCGCCGAAAAATGAAATGCCGGAAGTAGATCTCCTCCAGCACCGGCATGATGACCAGGATCTGAAGCACGAGCAAAAGGGCGGTCAGAAGGTGCTTAAGCGAGGCAAAGACCTGCGCCAGGCACTGGCGTACGCTCTCAACATTCTGTTGGTCGGGCAATTCGACGCCGAACCATTTCGCGACCGTCTGCGTCAGAAAGCAAAGGCCGATGGTCGCAAGCGCGATCACCGGCCAGGCCCTGAGCGTGAGCTTGAGCGGCGAAACCGACGTGAGCGGGGCGCCTGCGTCTGCTGTCTCCCGGCTCATGTCCCCTTCACCCCTCGGTTGGAGCGGCTTCGCTTCCCGAGCCCCTGATCTTGATGTGGAGTTCGCGGAGCTGCTGTTCGGTCACGCAGTTCGGCGCGTTCATCATCAGGTCCTGCGCCTTCTGGTTCATCGGGAAGGCGATGACCTCGCGGATGTTGGGCGTGTCGGCAAGCAGCATGACCATGCGGTCGACGCCGGGCGCGATGCCGCCGTGCGGCGGCGCGCCAAACCTGAACGCATTGTAGAGGCAGCCGAACTTCTGCCGGACGACCTCCTTCGAATAGCCCGCGATCTCGAACGCCTTCTCCATGATGTCGATGCGGTGGTTGCGGATCGCGCCCGAAGAGAGCTCGATGCCGTTGCAGACGACGTCGTACTGGAAGGCCTCGATCGAGAGCGGCTCCTTCGTGGTCAGCGCCTCAAGCCCGCCCTGGGGCATCGAGAAGGGGTTGTGCGAGAAGATGATCTTGCCGGTCTCGGGATCCTTCTCGTAGAACGGGAAGTCCACGATCCAGCAGAAGCGGTAGCAGTTTCCCTCGCAGATCCTGTGCGTGAGATGGCTGGCGATGTCCTGGCGGACGAGGCCCGACAGCCGGTGGCACTCGTCGACGTCGGCCGCCATGAAGAAGAGCGCGTCGCCCGGCTCCATGCCGGCGAGCTGCTTCATCGCTTCAAGCTGCTCGGGCGAGAGGAACTTCGCGATCGGCCCCTTGAGCTCGCCTTCCTTCGTCCAGGAGATGTAGCCGAGGCCCTTGCCGCCGTTTTCCTTGACGAACGCCTCGCGCTTGTCGAACCACGTGCGCGTCTCGACGCCGACGATGCCCTTGACCAGCAGCCCCTTGACGAGGCCGCCGTTCGCCGCCGTGGCCGCGAACGCCTTGAAGTCGGACTTCGCGAAGAAGTCGCTCATGTCGAACCACTTGAGGGGGTTGCGGAGATCCGGCTTGTCCGACCCGTAGGTCATCAGCGCGTCGCGGTACTTGATGCGCGGCCACGGTGCGGCGTTGCAGCCCCAGGTCGAGAACTTCGCAAACGTCTTGCCGACGACGTCCTCGACGACGGCGAAGATCTCGTCCTGCGTGACGTAGCTCATCTCGATGTCGAGCTGGTAGAACTCGCCCGGCGAACGGTCGGCGCGCGCTGCCTCGTCGCGGAAGCACGGCGCGATCTGGAAGTACTTGTCGAAGCCCGAGACCTGCAGCAGCTGCTTGAACATCTGCGGCGCCTGCGGCAGGGCGTAGAACATTCCGCGGTGGATGCGGCTCGGCACGAGGTAGTCGCGCGCTCCCTCGGGCGAGGAGGCCGTCAGGATCGGCGTCTGGAACTCGTTGAAGCCCTTGGCCCACATCTGCTCGCGCAGGAACCTGATGACCTGCGAACGGAGGACGAGGTTCCGGTGGAGCTTCTCGCGGCGGAGGTCGAGGAAGCGGTACTTGAGGCGCACGTCCTCCGACTCGTCGGCCTTCTCGTCGGGAACGTAGATGGGCGTCACCTCGGAGGCGGACTCCATGACGAGCTCGTTGGCCTCGATCTCGATCTCGCCGGTCGGCAGGTCGGGGTTGATCGTGTCGGCCGTGCGGAGCTTCACCTCGCCCGTCACCGTGATCACGGACTCGAGGTGGGCCTTTTCGACGAGGCCGAAGAAGCTGCGCGACGGATGGACGACGATCTGGGTAAGACCGTAGTGGTCGCGGAGATCGACGAAGAGGATGCCGCCGTGGTCGCGGAGCCGGAACATCCAGCCGGAAAGCCTGACGGTCTTGCCCGCGTCTGCCGCGCGGAGTTCGTTGCACGTATGGGTACGATAGGGATGCATTGGTTCTCTCCTGAAAATCTGCGGTATTATATCATAAACCGGCAGGCGGAGGCGGGCGACGCCTTCCGGTTGCCGATGGCTGCCGGTGGCGCGGTTTCCGTTCCGATTCCGCCGCGCCTGGCGCCTCTGTCCCTGAAAAAGATGTTATAATGTCCCCGCTTCCGACGGCGGAGGCGCAACTGCTATGGCGGACGGTGACTATGAACGGCGAGACAGGCGATTGGCTGAACTCAGGCGATTCGAAGGAATACTTCGAGCTGCTCAGGTTTCCCACGGTCGGGGCGGATCCGAACCGCCTCAGAGAGTGCGTAGCGTGCGCGACGTGGCTGAAACGGTGGCTGAGGGGGATCGGGGCTGAGGCGGAACTGATTGT
Source organism: Kiritimatiellia bacterium (assembly GCA_051884805.1). Taxonomy (GTDB): domain Bacteria; phylum Verrucomicrobiota; class Kiritimatiellia; order RFP12; family UBA1067; genus UBA1067. Next base: position 31,299 of record JBJEWA010000010.1, read on the forward strand.
CCCGCGCGCCGGCGACTTCCAGACCTCGGTTCCCGTGGTCTTCGGCGAGCTTAGAGGGCCGGAGGGCGCGACGACCGTCCTCCTCTACGGGCATTACGACGTGCAGCCGCCGGATCCGCTCGACCAGTGGGCGACGCCGCCGTTCGAGCCGACGTTCCGGGACGGGCGCGTCTGCGGCCGCGGCGCTCAGGACGACAAGGGCCAGTTCTTCGCCTTTCTCTGCGGGGTGCGCGAGCTCGTCGCCTCGGCCCCGAAGCGCAACTTCAGCCTGAAGATCGTCCTCGACGGCCAGGAGGAATCTGGCTCCGCCGGGCTTTTCCGGCTGCTGGCGGACGCGGCCTTCCGCAAGCGCCTGCGCGCGGACGTGCTGCTCGTCTCGGATACGTCGGCGGCGGCGGACCTGCGTCCCGCCATCGTCGCGGGCCTGCGCGGCGTCAATCACTTTACCGTGACGCTTCGGGCGGCGAACCGCGACCTGCACAGCGGCGAGTACGGCGGCATCGCGTCGAACGCCGCGCAGGGGATGGCGGAGCTGATGGCGTCGTTGCACCATCCGGACGGCTCCATTGCCGTTGCCGGCTTCCGGGACGGCGTCGAGCCGCCGAGCCGCGAAGAACTCGCGGCGGCGGAGGCCGGCTTTGCCGACGAGGCGGCGTATGCGGCGGACATCGGCACGGAGCCGTGCGGCGGACAGCGCGGCCTGTCGGTCGTCCAACGCAACTGCTTCGAGCCGACGATCGAGCTGAACGGCATCCACTCCGGCTACGGCGGACCGGGCTCGAAGACGGTGATTCCCTGCGAGGCGATCGCGAAGCTCTCGACGCGGCTGGTGCCGGGGCAGTGTCCGCGGGCGGCCTACGAGGCGGTCAGGCGGCATCTGGAGGAACGTTGTCCGCGCGGCATGCGCGTCGAACTTTCCGAGCTGACGGGCGAAGCCCCGGGCTTTCGCCTGCCGCTGGCCTCGCCGCTGTTCCGCCTGGCGGAGGACGTGCTGCGCGAGCTCGACCCGCGCGGGGCGGTCTTCCAGTGGGACGGCGCGTCGATCCCGGTCGTCTCCGCCTTGCGCGAGGCCACCGGCGCGGCGCCGCTGCTCGTCGGCTGGGGCCAGCCGGAGGACCGCATCCATTCGCCGAACGAAAGCTATTCCGTGCGCCAGTTCCGGCTGGCGAAGGAATGGGCGAAACGAATCCTGTCGGCATTCTGAAACCATGGACGAACTGGCGAAGATCCTGATAGTCGAGGACGATTCGACGATTCGCACCATCCTGGAGATGGCGCTGCTCGGCGCGGGCTTCAAGGAAATCTCGACGGCCGCCCGCGGGGACGAGGGGCTTGCGGAGGCGCGGCGGCTCAAGCCGGATCTCGTCCTCCTCGACCTGATGCTGCCGGGGCTGGACGGCTTTGCGGTCGCCCGGCGCATCCGCGAAACGCCGGAGCTGGCTGCGACGCGGATCATCATGCTGACGGCGCGGACGCAGCGCGAGGACATCGTGCGCGGGCTCGAATGCGGGGCGGACGACTACGTCACCAAGCCGTTCGACCGGCTGATCCTGCTGGCGCGGGTCCGCGCCGTCCTCCGGCGCGGGCCGCCGGCGACCGAAGGCGTGGAACTCGACGGGCTCAGGATCGACGAGGCGAATCGCATCGCGACCCTGCGCGGCAAGGCGCTCGACCTGACGCCGGGCGAATTCAAGCTGCTGGTCCGGCTCGTCTCCCATCGCGGGCGCGTCTTCGTGCGGCCGGCCGACGAGCGGACGATTGACGTGCAGGTCGCGAACCTGCGCCGGAAGCTCGGCAAGTGGAGCGGACACATCGAGACGATCCGGGGCGTGGGCTACCGCGTGCAGGCGTGAGCGGCGGAATGGGCGAGCGGGAAGGGGAGTGGCTGCCGGTGCTGCTGGCGGCGGTGGCGTTCGTTGTCTTCCTCGCGGCCTTCGGCTGGGAGCTCTTCGCCTACCAGCGCAAGGTCGTGGAGTGGGCGCGGCGCGACCTGCAGTCGCGGGTGAACCTGGCGGCCGCGAATCTCGAAGATCCGCTCCGGACCCAGGACTTCCGGAAGATTCACGCCTTCGGCGACCAGTGCCGGGCCGAGGGTGTCCGCCTGATCGTCTCCGGACGCGGTGGCGGCCGGATCTTCGATTCCCGGCAGGCGTCGCAGAAGGAGCCGCCCGCGTTCAGCGCACAGGCCGAATGCGGCGAATACGTCGTCTCGATCGGCATTCCGCCCTCGCGGGTATACGCGCCGTTCCGGCTGGCCGTCATCGGGTTCTGCCTGGCCGCTCTCGTCGGCATCGCGGGCGTGCTGCTGTTCTTTCTCGTCACCTACCGCCAGCGCGTACGCATCCGCGAGCTGCGGCGGCTGGAGGCGTTCCGCCGCGAGTTCATCGCGGACGTCTCGCACGAGATCCGGACGCCGCTGACCGGCATCCTCGGGGCCGTCGATCTGCTGGAGGGGGACTCGCCGCTCGTGCCGCTCATCCGCAAGGAGGCCAACCGCCTCAACGGACTGGTCCAGTCGATTCTCGACCTGGCCCGCCTCGAACACGAAGGCGAGACCCTGAATCTCATCGAGACCGATGCGGGCGAACTGGTCCGCGAGACGGTCGAGTCGCTGGCGCCCGTCGCCCGGGCGGCGGGCGTCGAGCTGACGTGTCCGCAGTCCGGCTCCGGCGACGCCCTCCGCGTGCGGCTCGATCCCCGGCTGACGGCGCAGGCCGTGTCGAACCTGGCGACGAACGCCATCCGGCATTCCGGCGCCAAGGCCGTGGCGCTTTCCGTGACGGCGGACGCGAAGCGCGTGCGGATCGCCGTCGAAGACCACGGCGTCGGCATCCCGTCCGCCGAGGCGGGGCGAATCTTCGAGCGCTTTCGCCGCGTCGATCCCTCGCGTGCCGCGGAGACCGGCGGCGCGGGACTGGGCCTGGCGATCGTCCGCCGGATCGCCCGGCTGCACGGCGGCGAGGTGACGCTGGAGCCGGTCGTCCCGCACGGGTGCCGCTTCGTGCTCGAACTTCCCCGCCGCCGACCGGGCTTGCGCCAATCCTCCGTCCGTTAACATCCCGTTAACAGCCGTCGGATAGAATGTGCGGCGTTCGACAAGAACAGAAAGGCAAGGTTAGCAATGAAAAGCAAAAAGCAACTGACGGGAACGATGGCGTTCGCCCTGGTGGCGATGGCGGCAATCGGCTTTGCCGCGGCGACTAACGGCGAGAAGAAGGACAGCTCGCAGAAGTCGTCGGAAGCGTCGGTCGTGACCAATGACAACGGAACTGTCGCTCGCACCTTCACCGAGTGCACGGTCTCCACGAACGGCAGCATGGTGACGGAGCGTCGCCGCGAGACGCGCACGACGCTCGACACCGACGGCAACGTGCTCGAGTCGTCGACGAGCGAATACGCCCAGAGCTATTCGGTCGGCGACGTCGGCATGACCTCCCTGAAGCCGTCGATCTGCGCGAGGGTCGGCGGAGAGGCGCCGGCGGTCAGCGCCGATTCCTTCATGGGGCTGAAGTTCGGCGAGGAGTTCAAGGGCACGAACTTCGTGAACGACGCGGACGAGCCGACGCTGCTCCGGGCGACGTTCACGCCGAAGAAGGCGCTCGCCGGATTCGACGACTACTACGTCTACGTGACGCCGAAGACGCACAAGGTCGTGAAGGTCTACGCCTGCGCGAAGAAAGCCGTCGAGCCGGGCGCCCGGTGGCGTCGCCATTACCTCATCGAGGCCCTGGAGAAGCGGTATCAGACCTGGGCGCGTCCGCGCAGCTCGTTCCGTCCGATCTACAGCTTCGACATCGGCGGCGGTCGCTACATCACGACCTGCCTCACCGGCGCCTCGCAGAGCTACGAGACGATCATCGTCGCGTGGGACGACGCGCTCCTGACGACGGCGGCGGACGAGACCGAGGCGATCCGCGTCGAGGCCCGCAAGGCCGCGGCCGAGAAGCGCAGCGCCCGCGTCAGCGATGCGGCCGACGCCTTCTGATCCGTCCTCAGCCAGCCGGAGCGGAAATGAAGTCGCTGCTTGACCTGATCGAAAGGACGCTGGACGAGGTGCTGCCGTCGGCGGACGAACGTCCGGCGGTGCTGTCGGAGGCGATGCGGTACGCCGTCGGGACGGGCGGCAAGCGGATCCGTCCGCTGGTCTGCCTGGCTTCGGCCGTGGCGGCCGGCGGCCCGGCCGAAGCGGCGAAGTATCCCGCGGCGGCAATCGAGATCCTGCACAACTACACGCTTGTCCACGACGACCTGCCGGCGATGGACGACGACCGCGAGCGCCGCGGCCAGCCGACCGTCTGGGCGAAGTTCGGCGAGGCGAACGCGATCCTGGCGGGCGACGCGCTGTTGGCGCTGGCCTATCGCGTCGCGGCCCGGGCGCCGCAGAATGTCGCGGCGATCGTCGACGTGCTGGGCGAGATGGGCGTCGGCGTCGTGCGGGGTCAGGTCGAAGACGTCGGGTCGGACGGCCGCGCCGGCGTGCCGGCGCCGGCCGACGACTTCGTCTACGAGCACAAGACCGCCGACCTGTTCGTGGCGGCGGCGACAATGGGCGGCCTCGCCGTCGGCGGCTCGGCGGCGGACGTCGCGGCGCTTCGCGACTTCGCCCTGAACCTCGGGCTGGCCTTCCAATACGAGGACGACCTTCTGGACGGGGACGGCCTTTATCCGCAGGCAGCGACGGAACGCCTGGTCCGGGAGAAGACGGCGGCGGCGCTTGCCGCCCTGGACCGTCTTTCCGGCGACGCGTCCCTGCTCCGCGGCCTCTCGCAACGGCTGGCCGTCCGGACGGCCTGAAGGCAGGGCGGGCCTTCCGCCCGCCTCCGGGGCGGCGAATTTTTTTTTCACGATACCCCCTTGCGCTCTGTCGGGGAGTTTTGGTATACTATGCACTCGTTCGCCCGATGGCGGGTCGGCTCGTCCGGCCGCGGGGCGGCGCGATCTTTGAAAGTAGATGCTTGAGACGTGTCTCTGGAAGAGACATGGAACAGCAATGTTTGTGCGAGGGGAAGGGGTCCCGCGAGGGGTCCCGGAACACTCGAGATTGTTTTTCTGAGAGTTTGATTCTGGCTCAGAACGAACGCTGGTAGCGTGGATTAGGCATGCAAGTCGAACGGGATTGCGCCGATAGCAATATTGGCGCATGAGAGTGGCGGATTGGGGAGGAACACGTGAGCAACCTGCCTTGGAGACGGGGAAAACCGCTGGAAACGGCGGCTAATACCGGATGAGGCGCCCGGCGGCATCGCCGGAGCGCCAAAGGGGGCCGCAAGGCTCCCGCTCGGAGAGGGGCTCGCGCACCATCAGCTAGTTGGCGGGGTAACGGCCCACCAAGGCTCACGGTTAGCTGGTCTGAGAGGATGGCCAGCCCCACTGGGACTGAGATACTGCCCAGACTCCTACGGGAGGCTGCAGTCGAGGATCATTTGCAATGGGCGAAAGCCTGACAATGCGACGCTGCGTGGAGGATGGAGGCCTTCGGGTTGTAAACTCCTGTCATGGGGGAACAGGCGATCCCGCCCAATACGCGGGAGAGTTGAGTGTACCCCAAGAGGAAGCGACGGCTAACTCTGTGCCAGCAGCCGCGGTAATACAGAGGTCGCGAGCGTTGTTCGGATTTACTGGGCGTAAAGGGCGCGTAGGCGGCCGCGTGTGTCGGATGTGAAAGCTCCGGGCTCAACCCGGAAAGTGCGTCCGAGACTGCGCGGCTGGAGGCCGGGAGGGGGAATCGGAATGCAGGGTGTAGCGGTGAAATGCGTTGATATCCTGCAGAACACCGGAGGCGAAGGCGGATTCCTTGAACGGTACTGACGCTGAGGCGCGAAAGTCGGGGGAGCAAACAGGATTAGATACCCTGGTAGTCCCGACCTTAAACGGTGCACACTAGGGGTGGGGCCATTCACCGGCCCCGTCCCCGAGCCAACGCGTTAAGTGTGCCGCCTGGGGAGTACGGCCGCAAGGCTAAAACTCAAAGAAATTGACGGGGGCCCGCACAAGCAGAGGAGCATGTGGCTTAATTCGATGCAACGCGAAGAACCTTACCTGGGCTTGACATCAGGCTGCGCGGCCCGCGAAAGCGGGCCTCCTTCGAGGGAGCCTGACAGGTGCTGCATGGCTGTCGTCAGTTCGTGCCGTGAGGTGTTTGGTTAAGTCCACCAACGAACGCAACCCCTTTGACGTGTTGCCAGCGGGTAATGCCGGGAACTCGCGTCACACTGCTCGTTCACGCGAGAGGAAGGTGGGGATGACGTCAAGTCAGTATGGCCCTTACGCCCAGGGCTGCACACGTGCTACAATGGCATGTACAGAGCGAAGCGATGCCGCGAGGCGGAGCCAATCGCAGAGAGCATGCCTCAGTTCAGATCGGGGTCTGCAACCCGACCCCGTGAAGTCGGATTTGCTAGTAACGGCGCATCAGCTACGGCGCCGTGAATGCGTTCCCGGGCCTTGTACACACCGCCCGTCACATCATGAAAGCCGTCTGCACCCGAAGTCCGGCATCCGTCGGCCTAAGGTGTGGGTGGTGATTGGGATGAAGTCGTAACAAGGTAACCGTTGGGGAACCAGCGGTTGGATCACCTCCTTTCTGAGGAGACGGGGAGGACGTCCGGAGCCGACGGCCGCAGGGCCGCGGACTGCGGCGCCCGACCCATGGTGAACTCCTCGCGCCGACATTGCTGCCTTCTCAAGAACCTGCTCGACCGATCGGAACGACGCATCTCCATCTCCATGGGGATGCGTTCTGTTTTGCGAACTGACAGTGCGGAATACCTCTGCTGGCGCCATCTGCCCTCCGACCTGACCACGGCGCCCATCGCGCTGCTCATCAGAAGCGAGACTACAATTTCCCGTACAACTTTCCACGTACAACTTTCCAGTGACGGCGCCATTGACTTTGGACGCCGGGAAACGCTATAATTCGCGGCCAACGGGACGGTAACCGGAAAGACCTGTGGAAACCAGGCGCTGTCGCGCAACCGTAAAAGTCGGAAGACGGGCCGTCCTCCCATACAGTCAAGTACTCTCGCATGAGGGGGAAAGCTACCGATGAAAAAACTGCTGTTCGCGGCCTTGGCCGCGGCAATCGCAGGCGTACGGGCCGATGAGGTCGGCCGCGACGCCCTGGTCACCAACCAGACCGGCCAACTGGCGCCGGTCGTCATCTCCGGGTCGCGCATCGGCGACATGGTGTCGCCCGTGTGCGTCTTCGCCGCGGCGGCGATGACGCGTTCCGGCGCGTGCAGATGCCGGCTGACGCTGCACCGGAACGCAGCGAAGAGCGTCCGGAGCGTCCCGACCGAAGGAGGCAGGTGACATGCAGACATCGATTGTCGGATATCCGCGCATTGGTGCGCAGCGTGAGCTGAAGTTTGCGGTCGAGCGGTATTTCAAGGGAGAATTGTCCGGCGAGGCGTTGGAGGAGACGGCTCGCGGATTGCGCGCCCGCCATTGGCGGCAGGTCGCGGCGGCGGGAATCGATTTCATCCCCTCGAACGACTTCTCGCTCTACGATACCTTTTTGGATGCGGCGATGCTCTTCAATTGCGTCCCGGCGCGCTACCGTGCGTTGGGGCTGGACGAACGGGATACCTGTTTCGCGATGGCGCGCGGCTATCAGGGACCGGCGGGCGACGTGCACGCGCTGGCCATGAAGAAGTGGTTCAACACCAACTACCATTACCTGGTGCCGGAACTGGAGGATGACACGGATGTCCGTCTGGCGGGCAGCAAACCCTTTGTCCACTACGACGAGGCCAAGGCGTTGGGCTTTGAAACGCGCCCCGTCCTGCCCGGTCCCTACACCTTCCTGAAGCTGGCGCGTTATCCGGGCCGCAGGCAGGCCGCCGATTTCGCCGGACCGCTGGTGGCGGCCTACGAGCAGTTGTTCGAAAAGCTGGCCGCGCGGAATGTGGCTTGGATTCAGCTGGACGAGCCTTATCTGGTGCACGACCAAAGCCCGGAAGACGTGGCGTTCTTTACCGCGCTCTACACCCGGTTGCTCGGCAACAAGCACGGATTGCGCGTGTGGCTGCAAACCTACTTTGGCGATGTGCGCGATTCCTACGCGGCGCTTGCGGCCTTGCCCTTCGATGCCATCGGGCTGGACTTTGCGGAGGGACGCAAGACGCTCGAACTGGTGACGACGCAAGGCTTTCCCAAGGACAAGTTGTTGGTGGCGGGGCTTGTCAACGGCAAGAACATCTGGCGGGCGGACTACGGCAAGATTCTGGATACGCTTGAGGCGATTGCGCCGCAGGCCGGCGAAATCGTGCTGGGGACGTCCTGTTCCCTGCTCCATGTTCCCTACACGCTCGCCAACGAACCGAAACTCGCCCCGGCGGAGAAAGCCTACTTCGCCTTTGCCGAGGAGAAGCTGTCCGAATTGGCCGAATTGAAGCGCCTCTGCGCCGCAGCGTGTCCGCGCGAAACGTCCGCCTACCGGGCCAACCGCGCGCTTTGGGAGGCCGCCCGCCCGAACAGCGCCGATGCCGCCGTCGATGCGCGGCTGGCCCAGTTGACTCCGGACGACTTCACGCGCCGTCCGGCCTTTCCCGAACGCGCCGCCGTCCAGTCCGCCGAACTGAAGCTGCCGAAGTTTCCCACCACGACCATCGGCTCCTTCCCGCAGACGGCGGACGTGCGCGCCAATCGCGCGGCATTCCGGAAAGGCGCGAAGAGCGCTACGGAATACGCTGCCTTCAACAAGGCCGAAACCAAGCGCTGCATCGAATTGCAGGAGCGGATCGGACTGGACGTTCTCGTGCACGGCGAATTCGAGCGCAACGACATGGTGGAGTTCTTCGGCGAGCACCTCGACGGCTTCCGCTTTACGGCCAACGGCTGGGTGCAGAGCTACGGCACCCGCTGCGTCAAGCCGCCGGTCATCTGGGGCGACGTCTCCCGGCGCGCGCCCATGACGGTGGACATGGCCGTCTACGCCCAGAGCCTCGCGCAGAAACCCGTCAAGGGCATGCTCACCGGGCCGGTGACCATTCTCAACTGGTCCTTCCCCCGCGAAGACATTCCCATCCGCCGGAGTGCGGAGCAAATCGCGCTCGCCATTCGTGACGAGGTGCTCGATTTGGAGGCCCACGGCATTCGCATCATTCAGATTGACGAAGCCGCCCTGCGCGAAAAACTGCCGCTGCGCAAGAGCGATTGGCATTGCGCCTATCTCGACTGGGCGATTCCCGCTTTCCGCCTTGTCCACAGCGGCGTCAAGCCCGGCACCCAGATCCATACCCACATGTGCTATTCGGAGTTCAACGACATCATCGCGGAGATCGACGCCATGGACGCCGATGTCATCTCCTTCGAAGCTTCGCGGGCCGATCTGGCCATTCTCGATGCGCTCGCCGCCGCCAACTTCCGCACGGCCGTTGGCCCTGGCGTCTACGACATCCACTCTCCGCGCATTCCCTCCACGGAGGAAATTCTCGGGCAGTTGCGCAAGATCCTGCGCAAGGTCGATCCCGCCAAGCTTTGGGTCAACCCCGATTGCGGCCTGAAAACCCGCGGTTGGGCGGAAACCGTGCCCTCGCTGGAGAACATGGTGCAGGCGGCCGAGGCCCTGCGTCGCGAAGCCTAGGCCACCCGCCCGGAGAGCCGCAAACGCTACGTGACGCGGGGGCGGGGTGCGCCTTGACATACATACCAGGGAGTATGTATAATATCGAATCTATGCATCATCCCGGCAAGTTTGCGGTTCTGGCGTTGGCGCTGCTGGCGGTCTCTGGCTGCCTGACGGTCTTCAACGCGCAGGAGGCGCAGCGGTCCGTTCGCGACAAGGCCTCCGGGGCGGGCGGGCCGACGGCGGGCGAACGGCTGGACCTGTCCGGGTGTTCGCTCCGCGAGCTGGTGGACTTTGCGCTGACGAACCGTCCGTCGATGGCGTCTGCGGCGCTGGCCGTCGCCGACGCGCACCTGGCGTTGCGGGAGATCGCCGCCGACGCTCCGCTCGTGAGCGCGACGCCCTGGAACGCGCCGAACCTGTCCGCTTCCGGCGGCTACAGCGCCTCGTCCGTCGCCGGTCACGCGCTGCGGGCGCGGACGGAGGGCAATGCGAGCGCGGGCCTGTCGCTCAGCGTCCTGGTGTACGACTTCGGCCGCAACCGGGCGCAGGCGAGCGCCCAGGCCGAGCGGGTGCTGGCCGCCGAACATTCGTTCGTCAGCGCCGGCTACGAGGTCTTCGAGGAGGTGTCGGACGCATACTTCGCCCTGCTGACGGCGGACGCGCTGCTGGAGGTGGCGCTGACGAACGAGACGGAATGCGCGTTGCGGCTGCAGCAGGCGCAGGACCGCTTTGACACGGGCGAGGCGAAGCGGCTGGACGTCACGTCGGCCAAGCTTGAGCTGTCGCAGGCGCGTGAGGAGACGATCGTCGCCTCGAACAACGTGCTGACGGCCGGCGCCACGATGATGAAGGCGCTGGGCGTCGACGTGTCGCAGGGAACGCGCGAGGAGGTCTTCCCGCCGTTCGGCAACGCGCTTGCCGTCGTCCTGCGGGGGTTCTCCTCCACCGGCTACGGCGTGCGCGAGGCCTTCGACCTGGCGCGGACGAACGCGCCGGCGATGGCGATTTCCCGGGCGCGGCTGCGGGCGGCGAGCCATCAGGTCGATCTGGCGATTGCGGAGCTGATGCCGTCGGTCTCGGTGCAGGCGGGGTTGAGCTGGACTGATCCGCTCTGGCTCTGGAACTGGTCCGCGAGCGCCGTGCAGTCGGTGTTCGAGGGCTTCCGGAAGACGACGGCCGTCGACCGGGCGGTCGTGCAGATGTACAGTGCCGCGGCGGACGTGGACGAGGCCGAACAGCAGCTTTCGCTGCAGCTGGAGACGGCGATTGCCGTGCGGGACGATTCGGCCAAGGCCCTGGAGACGGCGCGGGCGTCGGTCGCGAACGCGCTGGAGAACCTGAATACCGTGAAGGCGCAGTATGGCGAGGGCGACTCCAGCCGCGTCGACTACACGATTGCGCTTGCGAAGTACGCGCAGGCGCTGGGCGACCGCGTGTCGGCCTTCTACGCCGGGCAACGGGCGGAGACGAAGCTGTTTGCGCTGACCGGGCGGCTTCCGGAGTACCGGGAAGAGGAGATAAGGGAGAGGTAAGCTGATGTCGGAATGGTCGAATTGCCGGATGGCGGCGGTGGCGCTGGCCGCCGCGCTGGGGCTTGCCGGATGCTCGGACGGGCAGATGATCGGCAAGGACAGGGGGCCCAGGTACCGGTTTGCGACGGTGATGCGCACCGACGTGATCCGGACCGTCGAGGCGACGGGAACCGTCACGCCCCGGAACACGACGGAGGGCATTCCCGTCGGCGCGCAGGTGAACGGGCGGATCGTCAAGCTGTTCGTCGACTACAATTCGACCGTCACCAACGGGCAGGTGGTCGCGCTGATCGACCCGCTCGTGTACGAGGCGACGTACAAGAGCGCCGTCGCGCAGCTGCACGTCAACGAGGCCAACGTCAGCGTCCGGATCGCCGCGGTGAAGTCGTGCGAGGCCGAACTCGTCCTCGCGGAGAAGACCTTTGCCCGCAAGCAGGCCCTGGTGGCGAAGTCGATGGCGCCGGTCGCCGAACTGGACAGCGCCGAGGAGACGCTGGCCAAGTCCAGGGCGGCGCTGGAGAGCGCGAAGGCGTCGCTCCAGAGCGCGAAGGCGTCCGTCGAGCAGAGCGCGGCGGCCGTCAGCAAGGCGAAGGCGGACCTGGACTACTGCACGCTCCGTTCGCCGGTGGACGGCGTCGTCATCGCCCGCAAGGTGGAGGAGGGGGAGACGGTCGTCTCGTCGTACAACGCGGTTCCGGTGCTGACGATCGCCGAGGACCTGAAGGTCGTCTGGGTGGAGGCGACCGTGCCCGAGGCCGACGTCGGCAACATCAGGGTCGGCCAGGAGGTGACGTTCACCGCCGATGCGTACCGGCGGCGCTTCAAGGGCCGGGTGAAGCAGGTCCGCAAGGCCCACACGACGACGAACAACGTCGTCACCTATCCGATCATCATCGAGGCGGAGAACCCGGGCGAGATGCTGTTCCCCGGCATGACGGCGACGCTGTCGATCGAGACGGCGCGCGCCGAGAACGCGGTCGCCGTCTCCGCTGCGGCGCTCCGGTTTCGGCCGAAGGAGGAGGACCGTGAGGAGGGCGAAGTGCCGCGCGGGCGCAAGCTCTGGGTGGTCGGCGAGAACGACCGGCTCCGGCCCGTCGTCATCACGGAGGGCGTCTCCGACACGACGAACGTCCAGATCGCGGACCATGACGAGCTCGTGGGCACGGAGGTGGTGATCGGCTACGAGACGCCCGCGACGCTCGCCCTGAAGAAGGACGACACGACCAATCCGTTCAAGCAGAAGTTTCCGCAGCGCAACAAGAACAAGGGCACCGCGCCGGAACCGAAGTAGCCGAAGCGGCCGGCGCGCCGCAGCCGCAGCGAGGCAGGATGGGCCATCTGATCGAGATACTGGACCTGAAGAAGACCTATGCGCAGGGCGAGGAGCCGGTGCATGCGCTGGACGGCGTGTCGGTAGACATCGACGCGGGCGAGTTCGTCGCGATCATGGGCGCGTCCGGATCCGGCAAGTCGACCATGCTCAACATCCTCGGCTGCCTGGACACGCCGACGGAGGGCAGCTACCTGCTGGACGGGCTGGAGGTCGCGGCGCGTTCGCGCAAGGAGCTGGCGGCGATCCGCAACCGGAAGCTCGGCTTCGTCTTCCAGAACTTCAATCTCCTGCCGCGGACGAGCGCCGTCGAGCAGGTGGAGCTGCCCGACCTCTACATGGGGCGCCTGACGCGCCGCGAGCGCCGTCGGCGGGCGCTGGAGCTGCTGAACCGCGTGGGGCTTGGCGGCCGCGGCACGCACCGTCCGTCCGAGCTTTCGGGCGGCCAGCAGCAGCGCGTGGCCATCGCCCGCGCGCTGATGAACGAGCCGCCGGTCCTCTTCGCCGACGAGCCGACGGGCAATCTCGACACGAAGAGTTCGATCGAGATCATGGAGCTTTTCACCGAGCTGTCGAACGAGGGCATCACGATCGTGATGGTGACGCACGAGGACGACATCGCGGCCTATGCGCGGCGCCACCTCGTCATGCGCGACGGCAAGGTGATGGTGGACGACCGGGCGGACGGCGGGCGGCGGAAGACGGCGGAAGAGGTGGCGAAACTGGTGCGGGAGGCGCTGGCGTGAACTTCCCGATGATCTTCAAGGTCGCGATTCTCGCGATTCTCCGCAACAAGACGCGGGCGCTGCTCACCTGCCTCGGCATCATCGTCGGCATCGCGGCCGTCATCGCCGTCCTGGCGATCGGCAAGGGCGCCTCGACCATGATGCTCAACGAGATTTCGTCGATGGGCAACAACCTCGTGATGGTCTTTCCGGACCGGAACCGCCGCGGGCAGGTCCAGTCCGGCATGGGCGCGGGCCAGACGATGACGGCGGACGACGCCGAGGCGATCCGGCGGGAGCTCGGCCACCTCGTCAGGTACGTCTCGCCGGCCGTGAACGTCAACAGCCAGCTGGTCCGCCAGAACAAGAACTGGAACTGCCGCGTCTCCGGCGTTTCGAGCGACATGCCGGAGGTCCGCAACTGGCCGGTCGGCGAGGGGCGCTTCTTCTCCGAGGAGGAGGAGCGGGGCTACGCGCGCGTCTGCGTCATCGGCACGACCGTCAAAAGCCAGCTTTTCGAGGAGGGCGAGCCGGCCGTCGGGCAGACGATCCGCATCGGCGCGATGCCGTTCAAGATCGTGGGCGTCCTGGCGTCGAAGGGGGCGAACGGCTGGGGGCAGGACCAGGACGATACGGTCATGGCGCCGTATACGACGGTCGGCCGCGTGCTGTCCCGCTCGAAGTTCCGTTCGATCAACATGATGAACCTTTCGCTGGTCAGCATGGACGACCTCGATGAGGCGACGCGCGAGGTTACCGCGCTCCTGCGCCAGCTGCACAAGCTGCCGGACTATCAGGACGACGACTTCGAGCTGCGCGACACGAAGGAGATCATGTCCACGATGGGTTCGGTCTCGTCGCTGATGACGGTGCTGCTGACGGCGGTGGCGGCGATTTCGCTGCTGGTGGGGGGCATTGGCATCATGAACATCATGCTGGTCAGCGTCACCGAGCGCATCCGGGAGATCGGCCTGCGGATGGCGCTGGGGGCGACGCCGTTCATGATTCTCGCCCAGTTCGTCATCGAGGCGATCGTCCTGTCGACCGTCGGCGGGGCCATCGGGGTCGTCTGCGGCGTGCTGACGGCGCATCTGATCGGCGAGATCAACCACTGGCCGATTGTCATCGAGCTGTCGTCGGCGGTCTGTTCCTTCCTGTTTTCGGCGTTGGTCGGCATGTTTTTCGGCTTTTATCCGGCCTACCGGGCTTCGCGGCTCAATCCGATCGACTGCTTGAGGTACGAATAGGCGATTTGATATAATACGGCGCGAATTCGGAAGGAAAGCCAAGACAATGTCCCTTAATATCGTCACAGAAATCGACGGCCGCATCCAGGTCAGGAACGTGCTCATGAGCGTGAGCGACAAGACGGGGCTGGAGAGTTTCGTCCCCGCACTGGTCGAGGCCTGCCCCGGCGTGAGGATCTATTCGACGGGCGGCACCTACGCCAAGGTGAAGGAGATCCTCGGGGACCGGGCGGGCGAGACGCTCGTCGCCGTCTCCGACTACACGGGCCAGCCGGAGATGCAGGGCGGCCTGGTGAAGACGCTCGACTTCAAGATCTACCTCGGGCTGCTTTCGGAGCGGTACAACGACGCCCACCAGGCCGACCTGAAGCGTCTGGCCGCGCAGCCGATCGACATGGTGGTGGTGAACCTCTATCCCTTCCGGCAGACGGTCGCCCGGGAAGGCGTGACGCCGGAGCAGGCCCGCACGAACATCGACATCGGCGGCCCCTGCATGGTGCGGGCGTCGGCGAAGAACTACCTGCGCGTCGCTTCCGTCACCGACCCGCTCGACTACGGCAGCATCGCCGGCGAACTTGCCAGCCATGCCGGTACGCTCGGGCTGGACACGCGCTTCAGGCTGATGAAGAAGGCCTTTGCGCACACGGCGGAGTACGATGCGGCCATTGCGCAGTTCTTCACGGCGCGGACCTGGGCCGAGATCGACGGCACCTACAATCAGCACTAAGCTGATGATTTTCGAAGCTTTCAAGAAGATGCGGGAGGATCGGCCGTCTGCGGCCGCCTTTCTGGTGACGTGCGGTGACCTGGCCTGGCCCATCACCTGGAAACGGTTCACCGACGACATCGACATCGTCGCGCACCTGATCCGCACGTACGCGCCGGGCGCCAAAGTCGGCATTCTCGGCGAGAATTCCTACGAGTGGATGGTGGCCCACGCCGCCGTCCTCTTCTCCGGCGCGGTGGCGATTCCGGTGGACATCAACCTGACGCCGCAGGAGATTTCCGAGCGCATGAAGTTTACCGGCGCGGTGGCCCTCGTCCATTCCTCCCTGTACGAGGACAAGGCGAGGGAGGCCGGCAAGCTTACGCCGGGGCTGATCGTCGCCGGTTTCGGCACCATCAAGACGGAGCGCTTCCTCGACAAGCTGCGCGGCGTCTTCGGGCTGAAGGGCAGCCTGTGGCGGCGCGACAGCCTTGACCTGGCGGAGGATTCGACGGGCGAGCCCCAGACCTCCATGATCGTCTTTACTTCCGGGACGACTTCGACGCCCCAGGGCGTCGAGCTGACGGTCAGGTCCCTTGAGACGTTCTGCGAGTGGGCGGTCGCCTGCCTGCCCATGCGGCCCGGGGACCGGTCGCTGATGATCCTGCCGCTCCATCACATCTTCGGCATCTGCGTGACCTACCTGATGCTGGCGCGCGGCGTCGCGCTGGGCGTCTGCCCCGACTTCCGGCGCATCTACGACGCCTTCGTGCGGTTCCGCGCGAACTTCGCGTTTCTCGTGCCCGCCCTGGCGGAGATTCTCGCCCAGAAGATCCAGCAGCGGGGCGATTCGGCCGAGGCGGCGATCGGGCAGCCGATCGACTGGATCGTGACCGGCGGCGCGGCGCTGCCGCGCCGCGCCTACGAGCATCTGACGGCGCTGGGTGTCAAGACGATTACGGCCTATGGCCTGACCGAGACGTGCGCGGCCTATTCGATCACGCCGCTGGCGGGGGACCCGCACGTCGGGGCGCAGGGCCACGTCTCGCAGGCCCGGGGCGTGAAGACCATGGTGTCGCCCGCCGGCGAGCTGCTGATCAAGGGGCCTTGCGTGATGAAGGGCTACTACCGGCGGCCCGACAAGACGGCGCAGGCGATCGACGCCTCCGGCTGGTACCATACGGGGGACGTCGGGCGGATCGACGAGGACGGCTTCGTCTGGATCACCGGCCGGGCCTCGCGGACAATCGTCCTGTCGTCCGGCAAGAAGATCGCCCCCGAAGAGCTGGAGGAAAAGCTCATGTTCCTCCCGGGCGTGCGCGAGGCGGTCGTCAGCGGCGAGGGGGAATCGCGGGAGATCCGGGCCGAAATCTACGCGCTGATTTCCGAGGAGCAGGTGCGCAAGTCGGTGGCGGCGCTGAACCTGACGCTGCCCGTCTACAAGCGCATCAAGACCGTAATCGTCCGCAGGGAGCCGTTCCCGCGGACGGCGTCGGGGAAGATCAAGGTGTGACATGCGGCGGCCGGACGAGAAGCGGATCGCCGCGCTGGTGCGGCAGCTCCTGCTCGAACTGGGCGAGGATCCCGAGCGCGAAGGGCTGAAAAAGACGCCGCAGCGGGTCGCCAAGGCCCTGACCTACCTGACGCGCGGAAACCGTCAGAACCTCAGGAAGGTCGTCAACGGCGCGTACTTCACCTCGGGCACGAACCACATGGTGATTCTGAAGGGCATCGAGCTGTATTCGCTCTGCGAACACCACCTGATGCCGTTCTTCGGCCAGTGCGCCATCGGCTACATCTCCAAGGGCAAGGTGCTGGGGGTCTCGAAGCTGGCGCGCATCGTTGACATGTTTGCGCGTCGGCTGCAGATTCAGGAGCGCATGACGGAGGAGATTGCGAATGCCGTCATGCAGGAGTCCGGCGCCGAGGGCGTCGGCGTCGTCGTCCGGGCGAAGCACCTCTGCATGATGATGCGCGGCGTCGAGAAGCAGAACAGCGAGATGACGACCTCCGCCGTGCTCGGCTCCTTCCGGACGGACGAGAAGGTCCGTCAGGAATTCCTCTCGCTAATCGGCTGACCGGCTTTCCGCCGACGATTTTCCGATGGCATCCCAGGAATCTAGGCCGGCGCCGAACGACAAGCGGTTTCTTTCGGCGGACGAGTATCTGCGGGACATTTGGCATCTCGCCGCCGCCGTCCGGGCGTCCGGCTGGCGGCCGGACATCCTCGTCGCGCTCTGGCGCGGCGGTGCGCCCGTCGGGGTGGCGCTGCACGAATTCTTCAAGGTCTCGGGCTGGGCGGTCCAGCACGTCCCGCTCAAGTGCGCGAGCTACGACGGCATCGGGTCGAATCCGGGCGACGTCGTCTTCTCGCAGGGCGAGGCCGTCTTCGGGATGCTTCGCAGGGGCGATCGCGTCCTGGTGGTGGACGACGTGTTCGATACGGGCAAGACCGCCGCCGCCGTCAGGGCGCGCGTCGATGCCGCCGGCGCCGAGATGCGCATGGCCTGCGTCTACTGGAAGCCGCAGAAGAACGTCACGGCGCTCAGGCCCGACTACTTCGCGAAGGACGTCGGCCTCGACTGGATCGTCTTTCCGCACGAGCTCGAAGGCCTCACCAGGGAGGAAATCGCGGTCAAGGACCCGGTCCTCGCCGGTCTGCTGGGCTGACCTCGCCGGAGATAGGCATGAAACGGCTGTTGACGATTCAGGACCTCAGTTGCGTCGGCCAGTGTTCGACGACGGTCGCGCTGCCGCTCATCAGCGCGTGCGGCGTCGAGTGCGCGGTCCTGCCGCCGGCGCTGCTGTCCAACCATACGGCGCCCGGCTTCAAGGGCTGGAGCTACTGCGACCTGACGGCCGAGCTCGGCAGGGTCGAGGCGAAGTGGATCGAGCAGGGCATTCGCTTCGACGCCTTCTACACGGGCTACGTGGGCGAATCCCACCTCGACCCCATCCTCTCGATCCTGAAGACCTGCGCCAATCCCGGCGCAATCCGCATCGTGGATCCGGCGATGGCGGACAACGGGGCGCTTTACCCCGGCTTCGCTGCGGACTTTCCGTCCAAGCTGGCGCGGCTGTGCAGGGAGGCGGACTATCTGCTGCCGAACTTGACGGAGGCGGCGTTGCTGACGGGCGGCGTACCGAAGTTGTCCGGCTATTCGCGTGAAGAGATCGAAGGCCTGATTGCGCAGTTGCATCGGCTGGGCGCGAAGAACGTCGTGCTGACCGGCGTGTCGTTTTCGACCGGGGAGCTGGGGTCGGCGGTTTCGGACGGGAAGACGGTCGCCTACGACTTCAATCCGCGCTGCCCCGGCCAGTTTCACGGAACGGGGGATGTCTTCGCCTCGGTGTTCGCCGGCGCCGTCCTGCGGGGCAAGTCGGCGCTTGAGGCGGCGGCGTTGGCGGCGGACATCGTCTGCGTGGCGATTGCGGCGACGGAAAAGGCGCATTGGTATGGCGTCAGCTTCGAGCGCGCGATTCCGCAGCTGGTTGCGGCGCTCCAGTAGACACGAAGACGGATAGTTGATATAATTCAGACTTCTTCCTGAAATTCTCGAACTTCTTCCCGAAAGAGAGATGTGAGCATGAAAGAGATTGTCGGAACATTCGAGGCGAGAAAGCTGAAGGTCGGCATCGTCGTGAGCCGCTTCAACAGTTTTCTGACCGAGCAGCTGGTCAAGGGTGCGACCGATGCGTTCGTCCGCATGGGCGGTGACGAGCGGAACCTCGTCCTGGTCCGGGTGCCCGGCGCCTACGAGCTGCCCCTGGCGGCGAAGAAGCTGGCGACGACCAAGGGGGTGGACGCCGTCGTCGCCCTCGGCGCGGTCGTGCAGGGGGCGACGCCCCATGCCGAGCTCATCAACGAGACGACGGCCCGCGCCTTCAACATGATCGCGCTGGAGACCGGCGTGCCCGTGCTGGACGGCGTCGTGGCGGCCGAGAATCTGGAGCAGGCCGTCGAACGCTGCGGCACCAAGCAGGGCAACAAGGGCTTTTCGGCGATGCAGTCGGCGATTGAGACGGTCAACGTGCTCAAGCAGCTCTGACGGCGAGGACATTTGTCAAGGTTCAACGAAAGAAAGCAGCAGAACATGAAAGAAGTGAAGAAGGTTGCGTTCCTGACCGCCGGCGGGCTGGCGCCGTGCCTGAGTTCGTCCATCGGGTTCCTGATCGACGAGTACAGCAAGCAGTCGCCGTCGACCGAGATGATCGGCTACGTCAACGGCTACATGGGGCTTCTGCGGGGCGATTCCATCCCCGTCACGGACGCGGTGCGCAAAAACGCGCTCATCCTGACCAAGCATGGCGGTTCGCCGATCGGCAACAGCCGCGTGAAGCTGACGAACGTCAAGGACTGCGTCAAGCGCGGGCTCGTCAAGGAGGGCGAGGATCCGCTCAAGGTTGCGGCCGACCAGCTCGTCAAGGACGGCGTGGACGTGCTGCACACCATCGGCGGCGACGACACGAACACGACGGCGGCGGACCTTGCGGCCTATCTCGCCGAGAACGACTATCCGCTGATCGTCGTCGGACTGCCGAAGACGATCGACAACGACGTCTATCCGATCAAGCAGTCGCTCGGCGCCTGGACGGCCGCGGAGGAGGGCGCCAAGTTCTTCCTCAACGTCGTCAAGGAGAACAGCGCGAATCCGCGCGCGCTCACGATTCACGAGGTCATGGGCCGCAACTGCGGCTGGCTCACCTACAAGACGGCCCAGTACTACCGCAAGCTGCTCAAGCAGAAGGTCAGGTTCCTGCCGGAGTTCAACCTGACGATGGAGCGCCAGGACGTGCACGCCGTCTACGTGCCCGAGTCCAAGATCGACTTCAAGGCCGAGGCGAAGCGCCTGATGGCGATCATGGACAAGTGGGATTCCGTGAACATCTTCGTGTCCGAGGGCGCGGGCGTCAAGGACATCATCGCCGAGATGAAGAAGCGCGGCGAGGAGGTGCCGGTCGATGCGTTCGGCCATCCCCGGCTGGACAAGGTCAACGTCGGCCAGTACGTCGGCAAGCGCTTCGGCGAGCTGCTCCGGGCCGAGAAGGTCCAGGTGTTCAAGTCGGGCTACTTCGCCCGTGCGGCGGCGCCGAACAAGAAGGACCTGCGCCTCATCGAGAAGTGCGCGCGCAAGGCGGTCGAGTGTGCGCTCCACGGCGAGTCGGGCGTCGTCGGGCCGGACGAGAACGACGCGGCGAAGATCCACGCGTGCGAGTTCTCGCGCATCCGGGGCGGCAAGCCGTTTAACGTCCGCAAGGGTTCCTTCCGCAAGATGCTGACCGAGATCGGCCAGCCCAATCCGCGCAAGAAACGCACGGTCAAGTGAGGAACCGGCGGATGTCGGGAATCGAGAGGCTCCACGAGATCATGACCCGCCTGCGCGATCCGCAGACGGGTTGTCCTTGGGATCGGGAGCAGACCTTGGCGTCGCTCAAGCCCTGCGTCCTTGAGGAGACGTACGAGCTGCTGGCGGCGATGGACCGTCCCGAAGACCAGGCGAACTACGTCGAGGAGCTCGGAGACGTCCTGCTGCAGGTCATGTTCCAGTCGGTCATGGCCGAGCAGGAGGGGCGCTTCTCGTTCGACGACGTCGCCAATGCGGTGGCCGACAAGCTCGTCCACCGCCATCCGCACGTCTTCGGCGACGTCCGGGCCGGCGATGCGGCGACGGTGCTCCGCAACTGGGAGCAGATCAAGCAGCGGGAGCACCGGAAGGAGGCGCGGCATTCCGCGCTCGACGGCGTGCCGTCGGCCCTGCCCGGCCTGCTCAAGGCCCAGCGGACGCAGGAGAAGGCCGCGCGCGTCGGCTTCGACTGGAAGGATGCGGCGGGTCCGCTGGCCAAGATCCGGGAGGAGCTGGCCGAACTGGAGGCGGCGGTCGCCGCCCGGGCGAGCGACCGGCCGGCCGACTCCGGCCGCGTCCGGGAGGAGCTGGGCGACCTGCTGTTTTCCGTCACGAACCTCGCCCGGCACCTGAAGGTCGATTCCGAGTCGGCGATAGAGGGGGCGACGGCGAAGTTCGCCCGGCGCTTCCGGGCGGTCGAGGCCGCGGCGAAGACGGCCGACCGGCCGCTCGGGGAGCTGACGCTGGCGGAGCTGGACGCCCTCTGGGAGCGGGCGAAGGCGGCGGGGGCGACGTCCGGGCAGTGAGTCCGGCGCAGCCCGGCATCCGGGAGAACTTACCATGACGACACGCTTTACGGTTGACGGCAAGCAAGTCTCGCTGCTCGGATACGGGGCGATGCGCCTGCCGACGGTCGATGGCGGACACGCCAACAACTGGATGCTGGACGCGTCCAAGTCGGCGATCGACCAGGAGCATCTCAACCGGCAGGTGCGGGAGCTGCTTGAACACGGGGTCAACTACTTCGACACCTCGCCGGCCTACTGCCGCGGCGAGTCCGAGGCCGCCATCGGCAGGGCCTTGCGGGCAAGCGGCTGGAAGCGCGGCGACTACCTCATCGCCACGAAGCTCTCCAACTTCTCGCCGACCCAGTATTCGCTCGACGCCTGCAGGAAGATGTTCGAGGCGTCGCTGAAGGCGCTCGGGACGGGCTATGTGGACAACTACCTCCTGCATTCGATCGGCAACGGCGGGTTTGCGACGTTCTCCCGGCGCTACGTCGAGAACGGCGCGGCGGACTGGTGTCTCGAACTCCGTGCGCAGAAGCGCATCCGCAACCTGGGCTTTTCCTTCCACGGCGACAAGAAGGCGTGGGACTGGTGCCTTGAGCGCCACGACAAGTACCGGTGGGACTTCGCGCAGATCCAGCTGAACTACGTCGACTGGCGCCATGCGAAGCAGGTCAACGAGCGGAACGTCGACGCGAAGGTGCTCTACGACGAGCTGACGGCGCTGAAGATTCCCGTGGTCGTGATGGAGCCGCTGCTGGGCGGGCGGCTCGCGCGCTACAACTGGGCGCTGGCGAACGCGCTGGCGCCGGTCGATCCCGAGGCGTCGCTGGCGGCCTGGGCGCTCCGTTTCTGCGGCAGCGCCGAGAACGTGATGACGGTCCTGTCCGGCATGACCTTCGACGAGCACATCCGGGAGAACATCAAGGTCTTCTCGCCGCTCAAGCCCTGCACTGCGCGCGAGCTTGAGGCGCTTGAGCAGGCGGCCGTGGCGTACCTGTCCTGCAACGCGATTCCCTGCAACTGCTGCAACTACTGCATGCCGTGTCCGTACGGGCTCGACATTCCCGCGCTGCTCACCTTCCGGAACCAGTTCCTGACGGCGAACGGGCCGCGCGACGCGAAAAAGCTGCTCCGGGCCTACGCGAAGGCGGTGCCGGAGGAACTCCGCCGCGCCGACCATTGCACGGGCTGCGGGCGCTGCGGTCCGCACTGTCCGCAGCAGATCGACATTCCCAGGGAGATCGCGCTGATCGATGCGGTCATTGACGAGCTCAAGGCGGAGACTGCGCGATGAAGATCTTGAAATTCCTTGTCCGCCTGTTTTTCGTCGGCGCCGTTGCGGCGGCCTTCTTCGGCGTGCCGTTCTGCTGGCTGGCGCTCAAGCCGCAGCGTCTCCTGTGGGCGTTGCCGCTGACGTTCCTGCTGGGGCGGTTCTTCTGCGAGGCGATGTGTCCGCTGGGCGTCCTGCAGGGGTTCGTGAACTGGGTGCTGCATCCGAAGAGGCACGTGCGGCGCGTCTGCACCCGCCTGCCCGAGACGCGGGCGCAGCGCATCGTCCGCTGGAGCGTCTTCGCGCTGGTCGCGGGCGGTCTTGCCGCCGGCGTCGGCGCGGCGTCGCTGGTGCTGCCGATGTCCGTCTTCGGCAAGGCCGCATCGCTCTGGTGGCCCGGCGTCGCGCTGTTTGCGCTGGTCATGGCGCTGGCGGCGTTTGGCCAGGGGCGGATCTGGTGCAACTGGATCTGCCCGTACGGGACGCTCTTCAATCTGGTGTCGCGGTTCGCGCTGCTGAAGCACCAGGTCGGCGCCGGTTGCGGCAACTGTCGGCAGTGCTTCGAGCGCGGCAAGAGAAAAGCGGCGGCTCCCGCCCCTGCGGCCCCGGACGCCGTCACGCGACGGGAGACGCTGAAGGGCGTGGCCGTCCTGGCCGTGGCCGAGAAGCTGACGGACGGCGGCTTCGCGGAAGTGTCGCTGCCCGGCGTACCGGCGGGGAGGAAGCCGGTCCTGCCGCCGGGCGCGGGCGACGCCGCGTCCTTCGCGCGCCGGTGCGTCGGCTGCCAGCTGTGCGTGGCGAGCTGTCCCGGTGGCTGCCTGAGTCCGTCGACGGGGCTGAAGGACTTCGGCCAGCCGAAGCTGGACTTCCGGCGGGGGTACTGCCTGCTCGACTGCGTGAAGTGCAGCGAGGTCTGTCCCGAAGGGGCGATCCGCTTCCTGCAGCGCGAACAGCGGCCGCATGTGCACCTGGGCCATGCCATCTGGAAAAAGGACCTGTGCGTGCGGACGACGACGGGCGATGCCTGCACGGCGTGCGTGCGGAAGTGTCCGGTCCGGGCGATTCACCTGGTGCAGGGCTTCCCGGTCGTGGACCGCGGGACGTGCGTCGGCTGCGGCGCCTGCGAACACGTCTGCCCGGCGCGGCCGATGCCGGCGATTTTCGTGAAAGGATTCGAGATGCAGCGAGTGGTGAACCCGATTTCGGAAAGCGATCTCCTGGCGGAGATGCGTTCGCGCCTGGCGGCGGGGGCCGCCGTCGTCGTCGCGCGGGACGGCGTCATCGTCGCGGAGGAGTCCGGGCGCGGCCTCGATCCGCTGCTGCGGCTGTTCGAGGCGGGCAAGCTCCGCCGGGCGACGGTCATGGACAAGGTGGTCGGCCGCGCGGCGGCGGCGATCTGCGCCCGGGGCGGCGCACGCATGGTCTGCACGGGCCTGGCCGGGAAGGGCGCGGCGGAGCTCCTCGGGCGGTGCGGCATCCGCCTGGAGGCGGAGCAGACCGTCGAGACGATTTTGAATCAGGAGCGTACCGGGAGCTGTCCGATGGAACGGGCGGTGGCCGGGCTCGAGGATCCGGAGCAGATGGTCGAGGCGATCAGAAAGGCAAGGCGGAAATGAACGCGATAACATTCGGACAGGCGTGGAACTACGGCGGCCACCTCATGTGGGTGCTGTCGTTGCTCTCGGTGATGGCGCTGGCCGTCATGCTCTATCTCTGGTATGCGCATCGGCCCGGCATCTGCGTGCCCGAGGGCGTCTCGCGCGTCCGGGCGGCGAAGGATCCCGCCGCAGAGGGCGGGCGCATCGCCGATGCGATGATGGCGTCCGTCGACTGGCTGGCGGACATCGCCGCGATTGCGCCACTCGTCGGCCTGCTCGGAACGGTCCTCGGCATGTTCCAGGCGTTCGGCGGCATCGCCTCCGACGTGGCGGCCGGCGCGAAGCCGGTGGTGCTGGCGCAGGGCGTCTCGCAGGCGATCGTCACGACGATCTTCGGCCTCGCGGTTGCGATTCCGTCGCTGGTCGCCTATGCGTTCTTCCGCCGCCGTGCGCAGAAGCGCATCGCCGAAATCGAGGAGCAGGCCGCATGAAGTTCGTCCGGCGAAACCGTTCGCGGGCGCCGCAGCTGGCGCTGACGTCGATGCTGGACGTCATCTTCCTGCTGTTGTGCTTCTTCGTGACGGTAAGCGTCTTCTCCCAGTGGGAGAACGAGATCTCGATCAAGCTGCCGTCCGCGCAGACGGCCGACGAGCCGGACCGGCTGCCGGGCGAAATCGTCCTCAACGTCGTTCCGGACGGCTCGGTCGTGGTGAACGGCAGGAAGCTGTCGCTTGACGAGCTGAAGGTCCGGCTGGCGAAGGTCGCGCGGTTCTATCCCGGGCATCCCGTCATCATCCGCGCCGACGGTTCGCTGGCCTACGAGCGGCTCGTGAAGGTCATCGACACCTGCCGTGCCGCCGACGTCTGGAACTTCTCGCTGGCCACCAGCGGAGAGACGGAGCCAAAATGATCCTGCCGCTGCTTGTCTGCGCTGTGACGGTCCTGCCGTCCGACCGCCTGGCGATGGCCGACCGGCTCTTCAACCAGGGGAAGTACGCCGATGCGGCGACGGAGTACCGGGCGCTGGTCGGGCAGGAGGGCGTGGCGGCGGACGAACTGGCGTTCCGCCTGGCCGAATGCGACCGGGCGACGGGCAGGAACGAGGCCGCGCGCCGGGGCTATGCGGAGGTCTTCGGCCGTCATCCCGACTCGCGTCATGCCGCGCGCGCGCGCTTCCTCTACGCGATGGGGGCGACGGGGCTGGAGCGGCGCAAGCTTCTGGCGGAGCTGGACAGCGACCGCGTCGACCTGGAGACGCGCACGGCGGCGCTGTACCACCTCGGCGTCGAGACTTCCGATGCGGACGCCCTGTCCCGGTGCGTGAAGCTCGCGCCCAAGGGACGCTACGCGGCCTATGCGAATCTGAAGTACGCGATGCTGCTGAACGCGTCGCCGGACGCGGCGGTGCGCCGGAAGGGCGTCGAGGTGCTGCTGGGCATCGCCTTCGGCGGCGGTCCGCTGGCGGACGAGGCCCTGTACCTGGCGGCCATCCAGAGCTACCGGGACAAGAAGTACGGCGAGGCCGGCAGCCTTTTCCGCCGCTATCGCAAGACGTTTCCGCAGGGCGAGCACACCGACGAGACGCGGTCGATGTCGGCCTGGTGCGATTTCATGGAAGGGCGCTATGCCGACGCGGCGGCCGCCTGCGGCGAGGGCGATACGGACGACTTGGCGTACATCCGGGCGGCCTGCGCCTATTCGACCGGCGACAACGAACTGGCGCTCGAACTGTTCCGGAAATACCTGGAGGCCTATCCGCAGGGCCGCTACCGCGCCGACGCGGAGCTGCCCATGGCCCGCATCGAGTTCGATGCGGCGCAGAAGGCGAACGACGCCTCGCGGACGA
This sequence comes from Kiritimatiellia bacterium, assembly GCA_051884805.1. Taxonomy (GTDB): domain Bacteria; phylum Verrucomicrobiota; class Kiritimatiellia; order RFP12; family UBA1067; genus UBA1067. Next base: position 57,260 of record JBJEWA010000010.1, read on the forward strand.
TCGAGAGCGCCCGGCGCGGGTTTGCCCTGTCGAAGCTCGCCTCCGACCAGCTGCGGCTGGCCTGGGCCTACGAGAAGGCGGGCAAGCCGGCGGACGCGGCGGCCGAATACGCGGCGCTGGCCGCGAACTTCTCCGGTACGGCGGAGGCGGCGGAGGCGCTCTACCGCAAGGCGCTGATCGAGGCGCGCGCGGAAAACTGGTCGGCGGCGGAACTCTCCCTGTCGGAGGCCCTGTCGTCCGGGCGGCTTGGCGTCCGGACGGCGCAGGCCTGCTACTGGCGTGGCGTCGCGGCGATGCGGCTCGGCCACGAGGCGGAGGGCGCGGAGTCGCTGGAGAAGGCGGTCGCCGCCGGCCTCGGCCTGGACGAGTCGCGCGAGGCGCGGCTGATGATCGCCGACTGGGACTACCGCAACGGACGCCTGGACCGGGCGCGGGCAGCCTATCTCAAGCTGGTGCGGGAAGGCGCGTGCGACCGAATGAGCGCCTCGCGCATCCTGGCCGTCGGCAAGTTCCTGGGCGGGGAGGCGGCCGAGACCTGCGCGAAGGCGCTGACGGCGAGCGAGGCGCCCGAATGGCGGCAGGCCGGCTGGGCGCTGCTCGGCGCCTGCGAAGAGCGGCGGGAGGCGTATTCGGCCGCCGTCGAGTCGTACCGGAAGTGTCTGGCGGAGCAGGCGCAGACGGAATCCTGCGCCGAGGCGTCGCTGCATCTGGGCAAGCTGGAATTCCGGGCCGGCGAATTCGCGCGGGCGGAAGCGACGCTGAAGCAGGCGGTTTCGCTCAACTCCGCCAGTGCCCGGGCGCGCGCCGAAGCCTACGTGACGCTGGCGAAGTCCGCCGGCGCGCGGGGCGACTGGCCGTCGGCGGTCGCGTATGCGACGGTCGTGACTTCGCTGTTCGACGATGCGGAGCTGGTCGCCGAGGCGAAACAGATCATCGAGGCGCATCCGGAGGCGAGGAAATGACGGACGAGCGGCGGGAAGAGGTCGTCCTGATCGCGCTGGTCGTCTCGGCCGCGGTGCACGCCGCCCTGATGCTGTTTGCCCGTCCGCAGGTGATGACGCGCCCGGTGCCGGTCGCCCGGAAGGAGCGGAGCGTGCCGATGCGCGTCGTGCAGAACGCGTCGCAGCCTGATCCGGTGCGCCTGGAGCAGATTCTTGACCTGGAGGCGGTCAAGGATGCGCCGCCGGTCGCGGGCGACGCATCCGTGCCGCGCGCCGAGGCGCCGGGCGCGACGAAGGCGACCGCCCGCGTTCCGGAGCCGGAGACGACCGAGCTGGCGGCGCCGGACCTGACGCCCGCCGTCTTCGAGGCGCGGCTGTCGGACAGGACCGTCGCCGCGCCGGTGCCGATTGTCCGCATGGAGACGCCGGAGCTGCCCGGCGCGGACCCGTCCGCGCCCGATTTCGCCGTCGCGCTGCCGCGGACGGACGCGCCGCCCGCGTCCCTGCCGGTGGCCATGCCGTCCGTCCGGGCGCCGGCGCCGGACCTGCCGCCGGTCAAGCTGACGCCGCGCGCCGAGGCGGAGGACGGCAAGCCGGCCTTCACGCCGGCGCAGGAAATCTACGACCGCGTAGACGAGCAGGTCGTCGCCGAAGAGAAGTCGGCGGTCCGCGAACTCGTCCAGGCCGAGAACGCGGCGGACCTCGGCAAGTTCGTGAACATGACGATGACGCAGGCGGTGGCCGGGGAATGGCGCTACTTCCGGGTGCTGCTGACGCCCCGCGCGAACCTGAAGACGGTGCCGAAGGACGTCGTCCTGCTCATCGACGGGTCCGGCTCGATCGGCAACGACCGGCTCGGCAGCTGCCGGAAGGCGGCCCGGCGGATCCTGCGGACGTGCACCAACACGGGCGACCGGTTCAACCTGGTCGTCTTCCGCAACGCATTCTCCTATGCCTTCCGCACCTGGCGGGAGTGCGACGCCCCGAGCTTCGAGGCGGGCGACAAGTGGCTGGCGCGGCAGACGGCCCATGGCCGCACGGACGTCTTCTCGACGATCAGCTCCGTCCTGACGCTGCCGCGCGACCCGGCGCGTCCGCTGATCGCCCTGGTGGTGACCGACGGCATCGCCAATGCCGGCGTCAGCGACACCTCGGAGATCCTCTCGCGGTTTACGGCGCTCAACGACGGGCTGGTCTCCGTCTACATGTATGGCGTGAAGTCGGCGGCGAACCGTGAGCTGATCGACGTGCTGACGCACGGGAACCGGGGCGAGAGCTTCGTCTTCGAAGGCTGGCGCTGGAACGCCGGCGATGGGCTGGAGGGACTGTCGGAGCGCTTCCGCGATCCGGTGCTGACGGACCTCCGGGTGATCTTTTCGGCGGACGCGCGGGCGGAGGCCTATCCCCGGCTGCTGCGGAATCTCTATCGCGGCGGAACGCTCTCGTTCGTCGGCCGCGTGCCGGCGTCGGCGAAGGACGTGGCGTTTTCGCTGCGGGGGCTCAACGGCTCCGACGCCTACGACGGCTTCTTCCGCCTGCCGTTCGCCGCCGCGCCGGACGACGCTTCGACCGTGACGGAATGGCAGGCGGAAGCGGCGCTCGACCGCCGTTTCTGACCACGCCTGCCGCCTGCCGTCGGCGCGTTTTTCCGCGGGGGAAACACCAACGGGACGGCTTGTGGTATAATAGTGCTGCCATGCGCCTGCTGACGAGATATGTCCTGAGAGAGTTCCTGATTCCGCTGTCATACTGTCTGACGGGCTTCGTCTCCATCTACGTCCTCTTCGACCTCTTCGGCTCGTTCCCGCGCATGGTGGCGGCGAAGATGACGTTCAGCGACGCCGCCCTCTACTTCTGCGGCTATTTCGCGCCGTACTTCCACTACATCGTGCCGGCGGCCCTCTTGCTGGCGACGCTGTACACGATGTGGAGCTTCTGCCGCCATTCGGAAATCGTCGCGATGCGGGCGAGCGGCGTGAGCTTTCTCGCGATCGTCAAGCCGCTGTTCGCCGTGTCGCTGCTGATGGGCGGGATCGTGTTCTACGTCGACGAGGTGTTCGTGCCGGCGCGGGCGCAGTGGGCGGCCCAGCTGAAGACGGTGAAGTTCGACCGGCAGGAGATGATGCGGGCGGACAACGTCGTCCTGCGCAACGCCGCGGCCGACCGCACGTGGAACGTGAACTCCCTGCTGGACGCGGAGGGCCGGCAGCTGTCCGGCGTCCGCATCACCGTGGACCGGCCGGGCGGCGGTGTGCGGCTCATGACCGTGACTGCCGACCGCGCCGACTATCTCGACGGCGAGTGGTGGCTGTCCGGCGCCAGGTTCCAGCACTACAACGCGCGCGGCGAGGAGATCTCGACGCCGACGCCGGAACTGGACGCCCTGCCGCTGCGGTGCTTCCCCGAGTTCCGCGAGCGGCCGGAGGACTTCATGGCGCAGAACCGTCCGTGGAAGTTCAATTCGGTCCGGCAGCGCTTCCGCTACCTGAAGAGCCATCCCGAGCTTTCCGCCGAAGCGCACCGCGACGGCATCTACGACACGTGGGCGCAGATCATGGCGCCGTTCGCGTGCGTCATCATCACGCTGTTTGCCATTCCCGCCGGCATTGCCTCGGGCCGTCAGAGCGTCTTCCGGGGCATCCTCGGCGCGCTGGCGATGTACTTCTCCTTCTACGGGCTGACGATCATCATGATGGTCCTGGCGAAGAACGGCTGGTGTCCGCCGGTGCTGGCGGCGATGTTGCCGGCCGGCGTGTTTTCCGTTCTGGGCCTGCGGGCCTTCTTCCGGCAGCGATGACGGGTGTCGCCCTTTGCCTGCTGGCCGCGCTGACGGCAACCGCGCCCGGGGCGGAGATCCGCAACGTCCGCATTTCGTCGCCGAAGATCCTGCTCTCGCGCGCGAAGTCCGATTCGCCCGTGCTGGTCACCGGGCAGTTCCGGCTGGAGATGTCCTTTGCCGGGAAAACGGCGCACAAGCCGGTGGTGCGGCTCTGCTGCCTGAGCGAAGTCGGCGGAACCCTGATGATGAACTGCAAGTTCCTGGACCGTCCGGACACGGTGGAGGGGCTGTCGCTGTCGGAGGTCGCGCAGGGGCTGAAGACGGCGGGCGTCAAGTTGGCGCCGCCGCTCCGCGAGATTCAGGCGGCCGATCCGGCGGTCTTCACCCCGTGCCTGCGCCAGGTCGCGCGCGAGACCTACGCCTCGGCCGTCTACGGCTCGGCCGACGTCCGGAAGGGCTTTTTCCGCCTGGGCCGGGCGGACAAGATGCCGCGGCTGCTGCTCTATCGGCTGGAGGTCTGGCAAAACGGCGTTCAGGTCGCCAAGTACGAGTCGCCGCATACGGGGCTCGGCGCCTATGGGATTCCCGCCGACTGGCATGTCTGGAAGCGTTATCCCGATCGGTTCCGCTATTTTGCCGCGCCGTGAGCCTTTTGTGGTATAATGGCGGCATGCGACGGCCGATGATGCGGCGGGGGCAGGCGATGACGGAATACGCGGTCGTGCTGGCCGCGATGCTGGTCGTCGTCGCCGCCGTCTGTGCGCTTGCCTACGTCGCGAGGGCGTATGCGGTGCGGACGGAGAACCTGGTGACGTCGGACTGTCCATGAGCGAACCGGAAAGGAGAAATGCCATGACGAAGAAAATGAAAAAGGGCCAGACCATGGTCGAGTACATCATCATCGTCGCGTTGATTGCGATTTCGCTGATCGGGATCTTCACCTTCTTCGGCAAGACCGTCCACAAGAAGGTCAAGGGCGCGGCCGAGGAGCTGACGACGGAGCAGTCCAGCGACACCTACGACGAGAACAAGATCAAGAATCTCGGCGAGGGCGGGAACAACTGACGTGTTCCGTCGCGGCCAGGCGATGCTCGAGACCGTCCTGGCGGTCTTGGTCGTCACGGCGCTGTTTCTCGGCCTGTTCGGTCTTTCCCGGCTGCTGACGGGCAAGATCATGCTTGAACACGCGGCGATGCGCGTGGCGCGGGCGCGGGCGGTCGGGCTCAACCGGTTCCAGTGCCTCAAGGCCGCTCGGGTGGCGGTCATTCCGTCCGCCGGCGAACGGCTCCACCCCGGCAAGGACGACGCGCGCACGGACGTGAGCGAAGCGGCGCTGGCGCGTATGTACATGCGCACGCCCGACTCCAGCTACGCCGACGGGCTGCTGCGCTACGACGGCTGGAGCAGCCTGTCGGTCGGCAATGCGCACGGCGACGGCCTGACGCAGACGCAGATGCGCGTGGCCGGGTTCGAGGTGCGGGGCGAAGCGGTCGTCGACGACTTTCCGGTCTATCTGACCGACGGAGGCCTGTGAAGCCGCGCAGCGGACAGGTGGCGCTCTATCTGGTGATGGTTCTCTTCGCCATCGCCGTGCTGATGCTGGTCAACGTCAACGCCTTCCTGGCCGTGCGCGCCAAGAACCGGATGATGAATGCCGTCGATCAGGCGGCGATTGCCGCCGCCAAGTGCCAGGGTGCGCTGCTCAACCGGATCGGCGAGCTGAACGTGCGGCTGCTGCGGGCGGCCGTGCTCGGGCTGGCGCAGCCGGACGACGACGCTTCCGCTGCGGAGCTGGAGGCCGAACTGCGGCGCCTGGCTTTCCTCGGGCCGGTCCGGGCGCTTGCCCGCGCCAACGCCGCGGCGGCCGACTGGGGATACGCAAGCGGCGACGCGCCGGACGCGGCCGCCGGCTCCCGGGAGCACATCAACGAAATCAGGTCCGATTTCGAACTCTATCCGGAAGACCGGGACAACTTCTGGAACGAGGACCTGTGGCGGACGTATGCGACGGAACTGGCGTCCGCCCTCGACGGCAATCCCGCCGTCCTGCCGGGCTATATGGAGATGGTCAACCCCGGCGCTTCGGGGCTCTTCGCCAACCATGCCTTCTACGACGTCATTGCGGCCAAGGCCTGGTGCTGGTTCACCGTCGGCAACAACCGGCAGTACCTGGAGCAGGACCCGGCACAGCTCGAACCGTCCGAACTCCAGCCGGCGGCGGTGCCCGAGAACAGCGAGGTCTTTTCGCTGCACGTCACCTACAAGGGCTGGCTGGACACCGCCTGGGCGGACGAGTACGTGCCGGGCGAGGGCTTCAGCGCCATGTGGACGAATTTCGTCTGCCAGGTGACCGGGCTTTCGGAAGGGGATTTTGCGCCCGACTCGACGGCGGCCGATCCGTCGCGGTCGTGGGCGTTCTACGACGGGAACTGGCGGACCTGGTCGACGACGTTCAATCCCGACAGCTTTCCGATTGCCGGGACGGTTCGTCCGGAATACGACGTCGCCGGGTGCGTCGCCTCCTGCATGATGATCGGCCGCATTCCGCAAATGCAGTGGAAGGACGGCAACGTCAGCGACCGGACGATGCTGGTGACGGCGGAGGCCAAGCCCCTCGGCACGGTCGAGGATCACCTGTACGGCGGCGGCGCGGCGCCCGTGACGGCCTATCACGGCTTCGTCGCCCCGTCGCGTCCCGGCGAGAGGATCTTCACCGAAGCCCAGCTCGTGCTGATGGGATCGGTGCCCCGTTCGCCGGGCGTGAGCATGGAACCGGCCTGGTACGAGCATATTAAGCACCATTCGCCGCAGGATCCCATGCCGTCGGGCTGCGGGTACTGCGGCCTGTGGCGGCAGTGGGCGTCGCTGCGGGATTCCGCCCGCGAATGGCTGCGGCAGAACGAGGGCTCGTGCCGGGCCAAGGGCGGAACGGGCACGGAGCAGAAGGGAGGCTACGAGTATGCGCACTGAGCGGCTCCGGCGCAGTGCGCGGTCCGGTCAGGCGCTGATGGAGCTGGCCGTCGGAATGTTCACCGTCGCCCTGCTGCTGAGTGCCTGCTGCCATTTCGTCAGCTACATCCGCCGCAGCCTCACGATCCAGAACCATCTGCGGACGCCGGGCGCCATCAGCGCCTCGCGCATTGCGCTGGACGAGTTCGCGGCCACGGACGTCTTCGGCATGAAGAGCCTGCAGATCAGCGAACCCTACCGGCCGGGAAACGCGCAGATCACCGCCGCCGACCTGCCATGAGAACAAACGAACTCGTACAGCTTGCCCGCCGCCTCCGGCTGGATACGGTCCTCGTCGCCGATCCGGCGAACATCCGCGCCCTGACGGGCATCGCCTGCGACAGCGCCGTCCTCCAGCTCACCCTCGCCGCAGGGTCCGCCGCCGTCCGGTTCTTCACCGACTTCCGCTACGTGCCGATGGTCCGTCGCGTGGCGCCGACGCTGGCGTGCCGCGACATCCGCCGGCTGGGGCGCGACCGTTCGCGCCTGCCGGCCCGCACGGTGCGAGTCGGCTACGAGCCGTCCATTTCCCACGCGCGCTTCCTGGCCTGGCAAAAGCTGTTTCCGCGGGCGAGGTTCGTCGACGTCTCCGGGGAGATCGCGGCGATCCGCGCCGTGAAGACGGCGGACGAAATCGCCGGACTGCGGGCGGCGGAAAGCCTGAACTGCGCGATCTGGGAGACGGCGCGCATCCGGTTTCGCGCGGGCATGACGGAACGCGAGCTGGCGCGCATCATCCGGCAGCTGATGGCCGAACGCGGCGACGGCGAGGCGTTCGACACGATCGTCTGCGTCGGCCGGAACGCGGCGGAATGCCATCATGAGCCGGACGACACGGTCTGGAACGGCCGCGAGCCGGTGCTGGTTGACATGGGGGTGAAGCTGAACGGCTTCTGCTCCGACCTGACGCGGAACGTCGTGCCGCCGCGTCCGCGTCCGCTCTACCGGCAGGTCTACGACCTCGTGCAGGCGGCGAACCGCGCGGCCATCGCCGCCGCGAGGCCAGGCATGACGGGCCGGCAGCTCGACCAGGTGGCGCGGGCCGTCATCCGCAAGGGCGGCTTCGGCCGGTGCTTCGGCCATTCGCTCGGCCATGGCGTCGGCTACGAGATCCACGAGCCGCCCTACGCCTCGCCGCGCAGCGAGACGGTGCTGCAGCCCGGCATGGTGGTCACGATCGAGCCGGGCGTCTATCTCGAAGGCAATCTCGGCGTCCGCATCGAGGACCTGGTTCTCATCACGGCAGACGGCTGCGAGGTGCTGTCGGGCCGGTGCTGACCGGCTTCGCCGCGCGGTCGAACCGCTGCGCTCTGCCGAGGCGGAAATGGTATAATATGCCCATGGAGTTTGCGAATACGATCGGGCTGGAGACTCATGTCCAGCTGAAGACGAAGACGAAGATGTTCTGCGGCTGTCGGCTGAAGACGGGATGCGAGCCGAACACCAACGTGTGCCCCGTCTGCCTCGGCTATCCGGGCGCCCTGCCGGTCATGAACAGGGAGGCCGTCAAGTTCACGGTGATGAGCGGCCTGCTGCTCGGCTGCGAAATAAACCGGCATGCGACCTTCGACCGGAAGAACTACTTCTATCCCGACATGGCGAAGGACTATCAGATTTCCGAGAACGGGAATCCGCTTTGTCTCGGCGGCGGCGTCGAGATTACGCGCGCCGACGGCACGAAGAAGCTCATCCGCATCAACCACATCCACCTTGAGGAAGACGCGGCGAAGATCAACCACTACGCGACGACCTCCGGCGTCGACTTCAACCGCGGCGGCACGCCGCTCATGGAGATCGTCTCCGAGCCCGACATGGAGTCGGCGGACGATGCGATCGCCTATCTGACGGCGCTGCGGGAAATGCTGGTCTACGCCGGCGTCTCCGACTGCAACCTCGAAGAGGGCAACATGCGCTCCGACGTCAACATCTCGATCCGCCCGAAGGACGGGAAGCCGCTGCCGACGAAGCCGGACGGTTCGGTTGACTTCTCGAAGCTCGGCACCAAGGTCGAGATCAAGAACATGAACTCGTTCTCCGGCATCCACGCCGCGCTGACCTACGAGGCCAGGCGCCAGCGCGAATGCATGGCCCGCTCGGTCCCGATCGTCCAGGAAACGCGCCGGTGGGACGCCGAGGCGATGGAGACGGCGTCGATGCGCTCGAAGGAGAACGCCCACGACTACCGCTATTTCCCCGAGCCGGACCTCGTGCCCGTGGAGCTTTCCGCCGAGCAGATCGAGGAATGGCGCCGGCTCCTGCCCGAGAAGCCGGAACTTCGCCGCGAGCGCATGGTCGAGCAGTACGGCCTCGCCGAGTACGACGCGGGCGTCCTTTCGCAGCACAAGGAGAACGCCGATTTCTTCGAGCTCGCCGCCGGCCTGCTCGGACGGGGGGCGGACGGCGGGAACGACCGGAAGCTGAGCAAGCAGCTCTGCAACCTCTTCATGTCCGACGTGATGGCGCTCATGAACGAGACGGGGAAGTCGATCGGCGACAGCGCCATGACGCCGGCGGCGCTGGCGGCGCTCGTCCGGCTGAACGCGGCGGGAACGATCAACGGCCCGACGCTGAAGGAGCTGCTGCCGGAAATCTTCGCGCGGGGCGGCGATCCCGAGGCGATCGTGAAGGAGCGCGGGCTGGGCGCCGTGAGCGACCTGGCGGCGCTGGAGGCGTTCGTCGACCAGGCGATTGCGGCGAATCCGGGCCCGGTCGCCGACTTCAAGGCCGGCAAGAAGGCCGCCGCCGGCTTCTTCGTCGGCCAGGTGATGAAGCTCTCGAAGGGCAAGGCCGATCCGAAGATCGTCGGCGGAATCGTCGCGAAGAAACTGGCGTCGGCCTGAGGCCGGGAGGCAGCGGTGTTGAGCAGGTCCGTTTCCGTGCTTCGCCTTTCGTCCGGGCTGCTGGCGGCCTGGCTGCTGGCGGGCTGCCAGTCCTACACGATCGTCCAGCGCAACATCTTCGCCGATGACGACGGCAACGTGGTGGCCGTGGACTACGGGCGGAGCGACCGCGACCATGTCAGCACGTTCGTCTCGCCGGTCACGGGCAAGGAACTGGAGTTCAAGTCCAAGCTGATGGTGCGGGCGACGCTCCCCGACGGCGGCACCTTCAAGGCCTGGCAGTGCATGACCTTCCTTGCGCGCGGGACGATGTACGCGACCGACGACGGCGAATGGAAGCTCCTGGCCAACGGCTTTTCCTGCGTCATCTACCGCCGGACTGACGAGACGCCGCCGCGCTATCTCGAAGTCTACCGCGGCGTCATCTGCGACACGCCCGAGACGAAGGTCGAGAAGAACGACAAGTGGCGCGACGTGACGCACGTCGGCGGGCGCGAATACAAGAAACCCGTTCCCGCAAGGAAGCCATGAATCCGCTTGAGAACATCCGCGTGGTGCTGGTCGGCACCCTCTACGCTGGCAACGTCGGCTCGTCCTGCCGGGCGATGGCCAACATGGGCATCCGCCACCTGCGCCTGGCCGCGCCGAACCTGCAGAGTCCGTGGGAGGAGGGCGAGCGGATGGCCGTCCATGCGACGGACGTCCTGAACGCCCGCGAGGAGTTCGCGACCTTCGAGGAAGCGGTCGCCGATTGCGTCGCGGTCGTCGGGACGACGGCGCGCGAGGGCCTCTACCGCCAGCACGCGAGGACGCCGCGGGACTGTGCGGCGGACCTCCTGTCGCTCGCGGAGACGGGTCCTGTGGCGCTCGTCTTCGGGCGCGAGGACAAGGGCCTGCTCAACGAGGAAGTCGCCCAGTGCACCCATCTCGTCCGCATCCCGGTGGACGAGGGCTACACCTCGATCAACCTCTCGCAGGCCGTGCTGATCACCTGTTACGAGCTTTTTACGGCGACGGGGCGCTACCAGCCGCCGCGTGAGAAGGCGCCGCCCGCGCCGCAGGCGCAGAAGATGCAGCTCATGAAGAACTGGTCGCAGATGCTGCAGGAGATCGGCTTCATGAAGCCGGAGCAGGCCGACCATTTCATGCAGGGCTTCCATCGCGTCTTCTCGCGTGGCGTCTTCACGAAAGACGACGCCGCGCTGATGCTCGGCGTCGCCCGCCAGGCGATCTGGGCGACGAAGCGCGAGGCCGGCGGCTCCGGCAAGGTCGAAGACTGATGCCGGCGGACGGAGCCAGCCCCGGCGCAAGGCCGTGCGCACCGGCGTCCGGCGCCGTCGGCGCACGGCGGTCGCTGGCCGACCTGGCCTGGGTCTTCTTCTGGATCTCCACCGTGACCATGGGCGGCGGCATGGCGATGTTGCCCCTGTTCGAACGCGCCTTCGTCGAACAGCGCCGGTGGATGACCGCGCGGGAGATGCTGGACGTCGTCGCCGTCGTGCAGTCCCTGCCCGGGCTTATCGCCGTCAACATGGCGGTGCTGGTCGGCTTCCGGACGCGAGGCGTCGCGGGCGCCCTGACCGCGGTCGTCGCCTCGGCCGTTTCGCCGTTCCTGATGATCGTCGCGCTTGCGGCGGGGCTCTCCTCCCTGTCCGATTCGCCGACGCTCGCCCATGTCTTCCTCGGCATCCGCGCCGGCACGGCGGCGCTGATCCTGCTGTCGCTGGTGCGCCTGGTCCGCCAGGTCTGCGACACCCCGCTGGCCTGGACGCTCGGCGCGCTCTCCTTCCTGGCGGCGGCAGTCCTGCAGGCGGACGTCACCTTCGTCATCCTGGCCGGCTTCGCCGTCGGTCTCGTTCTCGTCGTCGCGAACGCCTGGCGGAGGAGGCGGCAATGAACGGACTCGTCTCGCTCTTTCTGATCTTCGCGAAGACGGCCGTCCTGACGTTCGGCGGCGGCTATGCGATGGTGCCGCTGTTCGAGCACGAGATCGTCCGCCGGCACGCGTTTCTCTCCGCCGACCAGTTCGCGAATCTCGTGGGGCTGGCGCAGGTGACGCCGGGGCCGGTCGGCTTCAATGCGGCGACGTACGTCGGCATGACCCAGGGCGGACTGGCCGGCGCCGTCGCCGCCTCGCTGGGCGTGGTGGCGCCGTCGGTCGCCGTCGCCCTGCTGGCGGCCGTCTGCCTGCGTCACGCGGCGCGGCAGCCCTGGGTCGCCCTGCTCATGAAGGGCGTCCGGCCGTGCGTCGTCGGCATCATCGCCGCCGCTGTCGTCTTCTTCGCCGACACCTCCGTCTTTACGGCGCCGCTGGCGCAGGCCCTGCGCGGCGAAGCCTTCGGCCTCCGCTGGCAGGGCGTGGCGATTTTTGCCGGCGTGCTGGCCTTCCGGCGGATGCTGCCGAAGCTCAGCCCGGCCTGGTCGCTCCTGGTGGCGGCCGTGCTCGGATGGGCGCTGTTCCTGTAGCCGCGCCTACTTGTCCATGTGCACGGTGATCTGCGGGAACGGAATCTCGATGCCGTTCTGCTCGAAGGCGCGCTTGATGGCGACCTGCGTGTCGTTGAAAACGCTCCAGTAGTTCGCGCCTTCCGACCAGGGACGGATGTTGAGCGTGACCTGGCTGTCGTCGAGCGACGCGACGAAAACGGCGGGCGCGGGATCCGGGAGAACGCCGGGGACGGTCGGGAGCGTCTCAAGGGCGACGCGGATTGCCTTGGTCACGTCGCAGGCGTAGTCGATGCCGATCTTGATGTCCACGCGGCGGCGGCCGAGCGCGGAGAAGTTCGTGATCGGCGCCCCCCAGGCGCTCTTGTTGGGAATGACGATCTTCTTGTTGTCGGCGGTGGCGAGGACGGTCGCCATCATGTCCACCTTGAGCACGGTGCCCTCGAACCCGGCGACGATGACGTAGTCGCCGATCTTGAAGGGCTCGTTGATGGCGATCATCAGCCCGGAGGCCAGGTTCCCGAGCGACTCCTGAAAGGCGAAGCCGAGAATGAAGCCGGTGACGCCGAGACCGGCGATGATCGGCGCGATGTTGACGCCGAGCTTGCCGAGCACGACCACGGCCAGGACGATCCAGCAGATCTTGGAGGTGGCGTTGCGGACGAAGTCCGCGAACAGCGTGTTCTGGGCCTTGCCTTTCGAAACGGCCTTGCCGACGGCCCTGACGATGAGCCGGATGGCAAGGGCGCCGACGATCAGGATGACGGCGGCCGCCAGCAGGCTGACGGCGAAGGACAGGCCCTTGTCGGTCAGCCACAGGAGCGCCTGCTCCCACAGCTCCTGCCCCTGCGAGAACTGCTGCGCGAATTCTTCGCGGAACTTGTCGGTCAATTCGATGGACGTCTGTTCGATCTCGTTCGTCATGGCTGAACTCCCTGTTTTGTGCGCTGAAAATCCCTTCCGCCGGGAGATTATACCATAAGCCGAGCCTGCCCGTTTTCCCGCTCGGGGTGTGGCGCTTGCGCCAGGAATTCCGCACAAGATTCTCGTTTCGCAGTCATGGGGCTGTCGTCTCGTTGACCAGCCCCGCAGATGAGACGTTCGAATGCTCCAAACTTCAGCAACTCCCACTCCAACTCCAGTCGGGATATCCCATGCGCGGCGGAGCGTAATATGGTATAATTGTCCTGTCTTGCGCGACGGGAGAAAGTTGCGCGGATGGCCTTGGCAACAGGGCGACTGGTCTTTAACAGAGGTCGGCGGACTCCCACGTTGGCCACCGGGCCCCGCAAAAGGGGCCACAACCTGTTGCGGACGATGCGTGTGTGCGCATTGTCCAGATGCAGGAGCCAGCAACCTCGAAAAGGCCTGGCACGTACGCAATCTTGCGTATTTGGCTTTGATTGAAAACGACCAAATCTTCATGGAAGGCCGAATATGTGAGATGCGCTGCGTGGTACTCACGTGGCGTGTCTTCTATTCGTTCGTTTTCCATAGGGCGCTTGGTCGTGCCTCAATCAGAACATCGATGTGAAGGCGCGCCACTTTTTTGTTTGCGCTCAAGTGGCAGGCTTTCTGAACCGTTGAGCGCAGAGAGAGAGGGAGTTTGCAGGCAACATCCCGCCTGGTGTAAGAAATCTGGCGGCCAAAGCGAAGGAACAGATGGAGTTGAGCTGCAAGCTCGCAAAGGAAAAGATGAATGCACTAAAAGTTGTGAGTGAGGCTGCGATTGGCGCAGTGTTGCTGTCTGGATGTTCAACAATGACCATGGAGGAGCGTCGTGCCGAGTATGCGAAGGAGTATGCGGCGCTTGCCGCGCTGCCGCCGGCCCAACGCATTGTGTCGCCCAACCGGGCCGTCGACGATTGCGCACGGCTCTCGCATGATCTGTTCAACACGGTTCAGCCGCTGATGAAAGCGTACGTGAGCTCGGTTGAGAACAGTTATGAGTATGCCGGCTTCATGAACGACGTTCGTTACTATGTCGAAGAGGAGAAGCTTTCCGTACAAGCGGCTTGCAGGAAGGTGGTGGACGCTGTTGTCGCGGCCGACGCGAATCGTCCCGCGGATCAGAAGGTCTGGCCCAAGATCCAGAAGGGCATTGTTGCCGCCAATGCGCTTGAACCGAAGAAGATGCTGGTCAGAATCGGCGTGCTGATTGCCCGGAATGCCGAAATCACACGCAGTGTCTCCAGGCTTCCCGGAGCGTTCAAGCACGAGGATATGATGGCCAAGGTCAGGCGGGGTGTCGAATGCTCCGCCATCAGCGCCCAGTTGGCGCGTTCGCTTGAATGTCTCGTTTATCTGAGCGACACGTATACGCGTGTTCTGGAACTTGAGGCGTATGCCAGGTGATGATTTTCGGCCGGCAGGCGGTCCGCGTCTTGTCATAGGAGGAACAGGTAGATGAAACTGTCGAACGGTCTGTTTTCGGCCGGGTTGTCGCTCGCCGTCGGGTGTGCGACATTGGATGAGGATCCGATGGCGCACATGGACTTCAAGAGTCGTGCCGTTGTCGAGAGGATGACCGATGACGAAATCAGCGTGAACGGCGCGGATTCGATGGCGGCGATGAAAAAGGAACGGAAAATGCAGATTGCGGTTTCCGTTGACATTAGTGATCAGTCTCAAGGTAATGCGCGGCCGCCAAATGTCGAGAAGCTCATGACGTCGGTGCAGGCCTTTGCCCGGTCCTTCCTTGGACAGGTCAAGGGGCACAGGCTGGAAGCGGTTGCGCCCGGGGATCTCAATCGTACGCTTAAGACCGGAGATGACATTAACGGAGTCGAGTTCCCGTTCTTGGCCAGGCTTAAGGTCATTTTGACGTCGGAAACCGTCGTGGCGATGCGCGACAGCTCCGTGATGTACAAGTGCGTCTTGCAATGGGAGTTGATTGACAACCGTACGAAAATAAACGGACTTGGAGACAGTCAGGTTCCTGTTGTCATTGAGACGATGACCTGTCAGAACGCCACCAAACGCCGACAGTTGGCGTCAGTCACCGGGGCTGCGATTGGCGGAGACGTTTTTTCAAATGCGCAGAACGCCTACAATGAGGTCGTCGGGAACTGCATGAGCCAGTTCTACGCGCAATTGGCCAATCGCGTTCCGTTCGGAGGCGTCGTTTCCGATATGAGGACATTGGATGGTGACGTCTACGTAAACATCAAGGCCGATGCAAGAGGTCAGGGTGTCGTCAAGAAGATGCAGATGGTTCTGGTTTCGGAAGACCTTGATCGGCTCGCCGTCGGCGAAGTCATTGTCAGCGCGAACGGCAAGAGCAGCATCAAGGTCTGGCGCTGGCTCTCCAAGAGCTACAGGCAGCAGCTGCTCTCCGTTATCGGAAAAGGAAAGCAGGCGGTTGCCGATTGGCTGGATGAAAATCCGATTTATGCGCTTTGTCTTGGCCTCCCCGAGCTGCCGAAGGACATGCAGCTTGATTTCAGAAGCAGAAAATGACCGTCATCCTGGTCCGGAGAGCGTCGTATGAAGAAACCAGTGCTGTTTGTTGCCATGACCATGGTCTGCCTGGGCCTGTTCGCCCTTGATGTTGAGACCGTCATTGCGAAGTTGGATTCTGCGGGGCGTAAGACAATGGTCGGCAAGGACGTCGAATGCGGCGCCTATATTATTTGCCGGGAAGAGGTGTCGGTGCGGGGAGATGTCAATGTCGCCCGCGAACAGGCCAAGTTGAATGCGCGTCAGACCATTGCCGAGGTCTTCTCGGTGAAAGTGTCTGCGACGAGCACCCGTACCTTGACGACCAAGGAGTCCGTCAGGGGCGAAGACGAGTCCTTCGAGCAAGTCGAATTCGCGCAATCGGTGGCCAGAAAAGACATTGGTCAGGTGCAACGCGGCATTTCGGTTTGCAAGGAGAGTGTCGCCGGGGCCAAGTTGACCGTCTACTGTCTCCTGACGGAGCAGGTCGTTGATGCCACGGCAGACCTGGAGAAGGCGATGAAGAAGCTGGGCCCGGACACTGTGCGCGCGACGGGGGTTGGATATTACGGCGTAAGCATTCCCGTATCCAAGGCGCATGAGGTTGCTCTTGCGGAGGCACAGCGCAATGCGATAGCAGGCGTCATGGGCATGTCGATGGCAAGCACCTCGGCCAAGCAGTCGGTTTCGTCCGAAAGCGTCGACAACGACGGGACTGAGGCCTTTGCCTGCGATGACACGTTCAAGTGCAAGACCTTCAGCGCCTGTGCGGGCTTTGTCGAGTCCAGCCGAATAGTTGACGAGCAAAAGACCGACAGTGCCGTGTTTGTCACCATTGTCGCCAAGGTTGCCAGGGATAAGCTGATGGACGATTACCGCTCATATCTCGAAAGCATGGGCAATCCCGGTTTTTGCGTCCGGTCGAACGATTCGTCGATGATTGCCGCCTATTCAGGCTTTTTCGCCGGGCTCGGTCTGCGCATGGTGGGCAATGTCTATGAGGCCGCCTATGTAGTTGACGTGATCGGCAACGTCGAGGGCGAGGAGGCCGTGGTAACGGTTGCCGTGCGCGACAAGACGGCCGGAAGTACGCTTTTCAGCGTATCGGGAACGGTTGAAGCGAAGACTTCCGCCACGGCTGCGTTTGCCAAGGCGCTTGACGGCATGAGGGGAAGGCTCCATCAGGAACTCGACCGATTCATAGCGCGTGCGAATGCGGACGGCCGCAAGATCACTGTGCGTCTCGGCAATTACGACGACGGCTACAGGCACGTTGCCAAAGTCGTGAAGGCGGGGCTGGAAATGGTTCCGGGCGCCAAGAACGTAAGGCAGAACCGTTCGGCGGGCAGCGGTACGGCCGAGTTTACGCTCAACTATGTGGGCGATACGGAAGATCTGGCGGAGTTTCTGGCAAAGCACATGGCAACCGATGTCAAACGCCGCGCTCAGCGCCCGAAATTGGGCAAGGTTCAGAACACGCTGGTTGAGTTCGACTTTGAGTGAAGGGATTGCTCACTGTAAGAAACGGAGCGACTTGTGCGAATGCCTTAGTGCAAAAGAGTTCGAGGGATTTGGCTGCTCGGGTAAACCGTAGTTCAGTCATTAACAGACAAACAACCAAAGGAAGGAAAGCGATGAAAGTTATGACCATGGCCGTTGCGGCCGCATTGTGCGCGAGCAGTCTCTTCGCGGCTGACGCTGATCAGCTCAAGGGGCTTCCACGCGGCGTTCAGAACATCAAGTACAAGGATGGCGTGATTTCCACGCTGGTGGTCGTCGGCAAGGCTGCCGTGCCGAAGGCGCTGCGCACGAACCCCGGCCGCGCGTCCCAGTATGGCGGAGAAAAGGCGCGTAGCGAGGCGCAGCTGGAGTTCGTCCGCTTCCTTTCCACGAAGTGCCAATGGGGCAGGACCTCCGAGGGCGAGACGGCGGTGAAGGAAGAGTCGGCGTCCGCGACAGATGCGCAGGGCAATGAGACCTCCGCCGCATCGTCGTCATTCACCGAGACTGAGATGACCAAGGAACAGAAGGCCCAGTCCGCTCAGGCCTGCATCTCCGGCATTCAAGTCCTCTGGGAAGGCATGAATGACAGCGGCGAGTACGTCTGGGTAGGCGCGTGGAATGCGAAGGCGGTTGCCTCCATCAAGGGCATGGCGAAAACCATGAATGAGGCTCACGCCGAAGTTGATGACATGGGTCAGGCTGCCAAGGCGAAGAAGGCTGCCGAGGACAAGAAGGAACTTGAGGCGATCGAAGGAAAGTCCAATGGCGGCGAATCCGGTGACGGGACGGGCGCTGATGCGCAGAAGCTGCAGAAGAACGGCGACCCGGACATCCTCAAGGGAATGAAGAAGCCGAAAAGCGCGGTCGCCAAGGACGCCGACGAGTTCCTGTGATTGGAATAACGGGCACAGACGCGACAAGCCCCAAGCCCGCCCGTTGAGTCTGCTCTCGGGCGGGCCGGTTTGAAACCCCGGCTTGTATGCACCTTTCCTGGCGAGACCTGGAGGCTTTGTCGTCTGCGGACATACCGCCCTGGAGGCGGCTTGTTCGCTGTCCGCATCTGCTGTTCTGTGCGCAATGTCGCCACGAGCTGAAGGCGCATGGTGAAGATCGGCCGTTCCTCTCGGAGCTTAAGGCGGCTTATGCTCGCGAGGAGAAAATCCATGCGATTATGTCCAGCAGGGGGGCGTCGCTGCAATCGTGACAAAAGCGACTTATGTATATCGGAGCGGGGACAGGATCGCGGATTTTCTCGTGATTTCTGCCGTCGCTGCCGGAGCATTTGGCGAGGTCTATCTGGTCCGTGACCTGTCAGGGGTCTCGTTGGCGCTCAAATTGCTGAAGACGGATTCTGTCGCCGAAGTCTCGTCCGTCGCCAGGCTCCGGCAAAAAGTCGGCAGTGAGGCCGGTCTGGTGGCGATTCACCACATTGGTGAATTTGAAGGGCGTGTCTACTATACGATGGACGCGGCGGACAATATGGCGTCCGAGGAGACCGGGTATTGCCCCGACACATTGGAGAACCGGTTGGCTTTTCATGGGGCGTTGAATGCGTTCGAGGTGTTGGATGTCGCAGAGGCCTTGGCGGGGGCGCTTGATGTCCTGCATGCGCATGGCCTCGTTCACCGCGATCTCAAGCCGTCAAATGTCATCTTCAAGGACGGGAAACCCCTGCTGGCGGACTTCGGGCTGGCGTCTTCGGCAGATGGCGGAATGGCCGGCACTCCGGGATTCATGCCGCCCGAACGCCTGCCCGCCGAGGCGAAGGCCGCACAACAGGCCCGTGACTTCTATGCGCTCGGAAAGGTGATTTACTGCGGGCTGACGAACGGGGATGCGACCCGCTTCCCAATCTTGCCGAAGGACTACTCCATCAAGGAGGTGTCCGCGATCCGCAAGATATGGCTGAAGGCCTGTGCGTCAAAGCCCTCGCAACGATTCCTTGACGGGGAGTCATTCGTCGCCGCCATACAAACCGCGCGACGCGAACTTTGCGGTATGACCGCGGGCAGGCGAAGCTGGTTCTGGCGGTGCTGCGTTCCGGCGGCACCAGCCTGCGTCTTGGCCGGCATTCTGTGCTTCACGCTGCTTCCGATGCAAAGCTCGGATATCGGCGAAGAGACATCGGTCTATGTCAACATTGAGCGGGTTCGTGACGACTATCTGGTCTTCTGCTGCTTTACGGTCGGCAGCGACCTTGATCCCATGTCCGATTACAATCGGCGCAAGGCGGCCGCACTGACGGTTGATGCGTTACGACGCTATCTGAACCTGCCGTCTGGAGCGACGGTTCGGCCGCGACGGGTTACACGTGAACGCGAACCGGAGAGAAATGGCGGTGTCATGATCTACTATTACCGAATGCCCGTCGGGGCTTGCGAGATTCAGGGAGGCGAATGAGCTGATGGCCTGGACGACGCGAGAAAGCCTGCTTGCCCGGGTCCTCGACGGAGACGAGGAGTC
>JBJEWA010000011.1:0-5127 GCA_051884805.1 Kiritimatiellia bacterium
CCCCCCCCCCCCCCCCCCCGTCAATACGAAATTCAGCAATTCACCGCAAAACAATCTCATCATTTCGGCAAAGCGATGGCGGCGGCAGCGGCGCCCCCCGGCGGTGCCCCCCAGCAGTCCCCGCGCCAAGTACCCACGCCGAGTACCCGCAGCGCCCTCGCTGCGGGGCGTGGTAACAGTCTCGCCGGGTACTGGTGCTGGGGCCTGCCACGGCGTGAGGTCACGCCGGGTACTGGGCTGGGCGCCCGTTGCGCTGGAGAGCCGAGTACCCGCAGCGCCCTCGCTGCGGGGCGCGGTAACCGCCGCCGGGTACTGGGCTGGGGCCTGCCACGGCGTGGGGTCACGCCGGGTACTAGGGACTGGGCGCGGGTTGCGCTGGAGAGCCGAGTACCCGCAGCGCCCTCGCTGCGGGGCGCGGTAACCGCCGCCGGGTACTATGGCTGGGTCCTGCCACGGCGTGAGGTCGCGCCGCCAGGAAAAACGGTGCCGACAGCCTCATGGCGCGCCGCCTACCTGATCGACAGGCGAGCGCCAATGAAGTACGGCTGCATCAGCTCGTCGACGCTCAGGACTTTCGGCGAAATCCTGATTTCGTCGATATTGCCGACGAAGGCTCCGCTGCCGCCGCCCAGCACCAGACTGGTCATGGCGTAGGAAGCGAGCGAGGCCAGCTCCTCGCTCCGCAACAGCGTCCAGTTGCGGTAAACGTTCATCGCGATCGTTCCGTTCTCGTTCTTGCCGAACGAAAGCGCGAAGTGATTCCACCTGCCGTCCGTCATGTCCGTCGCCAAATCATAGGCAGCGTCGCCAACGTTCAAGACCAGGCCGCCGGCGGCATTGGCCGTGAACGCCCAGATCGGATTGCCGCCATCGTCCGTCAACGCGATGATGCCGCAATTCTCCGCGGCGGACTTTCCGCACAGGAAAAACTCAATCGTCTGGTCCTCCAGTTCCTCGATCATGACGTTGCGCGGATACGCCACCTGGCTGCCCGCGAGACACAGCGACTGCCGGTTCTTGCGCTCCGGAGCCCCGGCATGCGCACGAACGCGCGTCGCGACCACCGCCCTGCCCAGCGTTGCGGCCACGCCGCTTGCCATGGCCGAATTCACGCCGGAGGGCGTAATGTCCGCATAAGGCTTCACCGCCGCAATGCTCTCCTCGAAGTCGAGCAGTACCGAATAGCCCGTATCGGCAATCTCGCGAGTCGTCAGGAAGTCCTGCGGCGCGAGCGCTTTCGTCGTCAGACGAATGCCGTCGAACCATCCGCTGACGCCGCCCTCGGCATCGTCCGACCAGCCAAAGAGATAATTGTTGCCGCCGGAGGTCGTCGATACGGGCAGCTCGTCTGCAATCGTGGTGCTGGCCACCGGCGCATAGTCGAGGTAAAGCGAGTAGGTCTTGGCCGGGCGATCGTAGGCAATCGCGATATGGTGCCACCGGCCGTCGCAAACGGAGAAGCCCGTGCCAATCTCGCCCTTCCACTGCGGGTTGAACCGCAGCTGCCCGCCCGTCGAAAGATAAAGCGGAACACTGAGGCCTCTCAGGTTGGCGATATAACGAGCGCCTGAAAGCGAACTCGGCTGGTTGAGCTTGGCGAAAAGTTCCAGCGTGAACGAGCCGGCAATGGCCGAATGCCTGTCATCCACCAGGTCGTTGAAAGTTATCCGGGGACAGACTTCTTTCGTTGCCGTCGGACACGCCACCGTCTTCAGCGCGGCGGTATTGGTGGTCATCGTAGTCGCGGCGATATTGCGGCGGGTGAACGCCGCGTTCACCGCCTCATCGACGGCAACGAGATCTTCGGTGGTCTTGCTGAAGGCAATGCTGTTGATGGTCGCCGTATCGCTGGGAATCGCCTGATTGAGCAACATCGCATAACTGCGCCAGGAACCGCCAAAGAAAGACAGTTCTTCAAACGGCAGGTAGAGGACGGTTTCGGGGAGGCATTCCTTCGCGACGACAGTCGGGCGCAGGAACTCTTTCGGCGTCAACACGCCCGATGAAATCCGGACTTCATCGATCGAGCCCGGGAAACCTCCGTAGTTGCCCCAATACTTGCCAACGTATATCGCATTGTTCTCGGCCACATCGCCATAGGCGAGTTCACCGCTGTAAGCCGTCTCGGCCCGCTTGACATAGTCCAAATACTTGTAAAGCTTCTTGTTGGCGCCGTCGATGACCATGGCGACATGATGCCATTTGCCGTCAAGCACCGAATCGCCGAACGTCGTCTGTTCGGTTCCCGGATAAGTCACTGTCCCGTCTTCCGCCGTGACTTTGGTGGTAACATACATGAAAAGCCTGCCGGAAGCGCCATTGAAACCCGTCATCCAGGCGCCCACCGCCGATCCATCCTCCTTATTCCCGCGTTTGGTCACAATAAAGCGCCAACGATCCTCAAAATCCCTTTCAACCCGGATAAACGCCTCGATGGTAAGCGATTCGGCACGATACGCTTGACGATCGGCCAGCGTCACCAACGAGGCAGCATTCCAATCCCCATTCGGAGAGAGAAACCGCAGGCACTTGTCATTGGCCGCAAACGTCTTCGCTACCGGATCGTAACAGCCTGCTGGAGCCGGAAATGCCGCACCGTATTCCGGCATCGCCGCTTCGGTGGTCTTGAACTGGTTGTCGAGATGGGCATAGGCCTTGCCGTCCGCCACGCCGGTGACCGAATCGACGATTACCGCCGTTGCGCCCGCCGGTTTCGTGTCGATTTCGCCTTCGTCGAAACGATACCACGAAATCGTCTCGGCCCCTGCCGAGGAACATACGATTGCGCTGACTACGCTTAACGCCGAGCTGACGATGGTACGTATTTTCATCTTTACTTTCCTTTCCTGTTATCCGACAGTTTGTTTATTTCGCCTGAGATTGGTTCAATCCTGTTCCGTGAGCCGCCGCGTCCAGACGCCGCTGCCGGA
Source organism: Kiritimatiellia bacterium (assembly GCA_051884805.1). Classification (GTDB taxonomy): domain Bacteria; phylum Verrucomicrobiota; class Kiritimatiellia; order RFP12; family UBA1067; genus UBA1067. The sequence goes on from JBJEWA010000011.1 coordinate 2,931, forward strand.
CGTAAAGCCGAAGAGGCGACCGCGATCGAGATAGAAGCGCCGCGTATCCCCGGTCGGGAAATCAAGCCCCCGGCTCAGTTCATGAAACGTCTTGCCGCCGTCGCACGAGAGCCGGACCGCCTCGCGATCGGCCACGACGACCAGCCCCGGAATGTGCTGGTCAATGGCGATGGCGCTGCACGACGGCGTCCCCGCGAGCGGATGAAAGCTCTTGCCGCCGTCCAGCGATTCCATCACCGTTTTGCCGCTGCGCAGGAACCGGCCGGCCCGATGGAAATCCGCCACGGTGGTCGTCCAGCGCCAATTCACATTGGATCTTTTCCAGATTCCATCGCTCCGGTCAAGATAGTATGTCTCGTCATTCTTGATGCATTCCAAGACGCAGGAACCATCCGCCCCGAAGCAAAACGCCTTCGCCATGCCCCATTCGGCATTGAGAAAAAGTTCGATCCCATAAGGCAACCCGCGCGAGAAATGCTCCCAGGTCTCGCCGCGATCGCGCGAACGATACACCCCGCCGCCCCCGGGCTCGGCCACGCCGCCGCAGGCGAGCAACACGTCATCCGTGGTCGGATCGATCGCGATGCCGAAGGCGCCGTGTCCGCCGGCCAGGAGCGGAGGCAAGCCTGCTCGCGGCGAAGGCGCCCAGGACACTCCGCCGTCGAAGCTGCGTCGGATGACCGTGGAGTCCTTGCCGCCGGTCGCCATCAAGAAGCCCGGCGTCTTGCGGGAGACGCCGATGGTGTGGGCATAGGGACACCCCGCCGGCCGCACGTAACTCCTGCCCCCGTCCTTGGAATAGAAGTAGCCCATGTCGGCCACGCCGTAGTAAATTCCGTTTTCGTCCCACGGGTCGAACTCCAGGGTGAACGAGACGAGCTGCATCATGCCGTGAACGCGCGTCGTCCAGGTTGCGCCGGCATCGAACGACTCCCAGATGAAAAACCAATCGGTCGCGAGCCAGTGGCGTTCGTTGTTGGCGTCGACGACGAGCGAACCGAGCGCATCGAAGCGCTTCGACTTTTCGAGCGGCGCGAGATGTCCGGTATATTGCCGCCCGTCGAGCACGAGCGCCAGTTTTTGCCGCGCTCTCCATGCCTGGTCGCCCGGACGCCGCACATACAGATCGCCGCAGGCATTGCCGGTAAGGTAGCAACGCGAATTGTGGGCGACCGCGAAAGCATAGAACTGGTCCTCGCGCAGGAAGTTGCGGTTCTCCGGATTGCGCGGCGGCAGTCCCTGGTGGAAGTCCTCCCAAGTCGCGCCGCCGTCGTTCGACGCCTTGACATGGCCGTTGCCGAGCAGCCCGAAGTCGCCGACGAGCCTCGGCTCGCCCTTCAACTGCACGATTTCGTTCGGCGAGACCTCCGAAATCTGCTGCCAGGTGCGCCCGGAATCCTCCGAACGCCAAAAGCCGTACTTGCGATAGGGGTGGCCGCCGAGACGGCGCTTGAGGTGCGCGGCCATCTTGGGGTCGTCCTTGGGCAGCGTCCAATCATGGCTGCAGGCATAGACGCGCCCGGTTATGTCCTGGTCGTATTTGATGTCGCTGAACCAGTGTTCCTTCGGCCCGACCTCCTGCCAGGTTTCGCCATTGTCGGTCGAGCGGAAAAGCCCGTCCCAGTCTTCACCGGCGATGACTTCATCGGGATTGAACGGATTGCGCGCAATGACCAGGCCGTGCATTCTCACCGAGCCGTTGCCGTAGAAGCGCGCGGTCTGCTTCCGCTCGAAGGATTTGCCGCCGTTGCGCGAGACATACAGCCCGGCGGGCCGGTCGAAGTTGTTGCCGCCGGCCAGAATCAGATTGTTCTCGTCACGCGGATCGACCGACAGCCCACGCACGTGATCGGCCTGCAGACGACGGTCTTCTAGGCTGAAATTGGCGTGCAAAGGCACCCAGTGCCGCCCGGCATCATCGCTGCGATAAGGCCCGCCGACGTCGACATAGTTATACCAGACGTTCGTCTTCGACGGCGCAATGATCACATTCTGGATATAGCCGCCGCCGTAGATCGGCAAAACCTGCCAGGGCGAGACGACGCCATTGCCCGCGCACACATTATGCGCACATAGGAAAAGCCCGCCAGCAAGCACCCACCTTGCGCCGGTACGCCGCCGCGCCGCTCCTGCCGATGCCGACGCTCCCGCCGATGCCGCTCCGCCATTCTGCATATCTGCAACCATGCCACCTCGC
>JBJEWA010000012.1:0-22762 GCA_051884805.1 Kiritimatiellia bacterium
GCCGGCGTGGTGGACTTCGAGATTCTCTACTGAAGGCGGCACGGTTTTTGCGGGGACTGTCCCCAGTGAATGGTGTCTGCGCGTTGGCGACATCGGCCACACGACGCACGGCTGGCAGCTTTCCGCGCAGTCGGCGGAATAACTGACGAAACGTGGTTTCAACCGAATGGGTTTAATGGGTTTTTGCGGGGACTGTCCCCAGTGAATGGAGACTGCGCATCGGTGATGTTGGCCACTCGACGCACGGCTGGCGGCTTTCCGCGCAGTCGGCGGCATAACTGGCGGAATGTGGTTCTAACCGAATGGGTTTAATGGGTTTTTGCGGGGGCTGTCCCCGGTGAGTGGAGTCTGCGCGTTGGTGACATCGGCCACTCGACGCACGGCTGGCGGCTTTCCACGAGACAGGGATATACTGAACAGGAAGACATTGAACAGGAAGACATTGAACAGGAAGATACTGAACGGGAAGATACTGAACGGGGAGATATGGAACAGGAAGATACGGAACAGGAAAATGGTGAACAGGAAGATACGCAACAGGATAAATTCATTGCGATAAAATTTCCGTTTTTCTTGCTTCGATAATGCGTTCCTGCAATTGTTGCCGGAACTGGGTTTTGATAGAATTATCGCCGTTGCCGGTGTAGGGAAAACTGAGGAGGAGAACGGATGCGGAAGGAGTTTCTGGCGATGGTGGCGATGGTGCTGGTCGCCGGTCTGGCAGCGGCCGACGGCCCGGTGCGGTTGGAATGGACGCTCGGAATCGAGCTGCCGGAGGCGACGAATGTCGTCCGTCTCGCGGAGCAGCCGGTGCGGACCGTCGGCGACACGCTGGCCTTCGATTCGCTGCGCGTCGGCGAGCGTACGGTGTCCGTCTCGGTGACGCTGACCCGCACGCGCGACGCATCCGGCGCGGACGAGTGGACGGGCGTCGTCGTCAACCGCGAGCCGGGCTGCACGGTGACGCAGCTGCGCTGCCAGGCGGCGCCGATCAAGATCGTACGCGGCGAGACGGCGCTTTACTATCCGTCGGCCATCGGTCAGCGCGTACGGAACTTCCCGACCAAGGACGCACGGCTGATCCGGCTGCACGATCACGAAATCGCCTGGGCGAACGTGCCGGCGCCGTCGCAGGAGGAAGTCCTGACAGGCCTGAAGGACGGCTGGCCCTGGCGGTCGATTGGGGACGGGCGCTTTGTCTTCGTGACCCCCGGCGAATATCCGTCGATCGGGATGCAGATGCAGTTCTACGCGGTCTGCCATGCCGATCGCGTCCTCTACTTCCTGTCGCGCGATCCCCGGATGACGCCGAAGAAGGGCACGTTCTATTTCGACGCCAACCGCGACGAGTTCTACTGCTCGGTGCTTATGCCGTTCCACCTGCCGGCGGGCGGCATCTTCACGGTTCCGCCGATCGTCTTCCACGAGCGCACCGGCGCGGACTGGCGTTTCGCGGCGCGCGAGTACCGGACGTGGTGGGACACCTGTCACCGGATGGCGACGATTGGCGAGGCCGACCGCGACATGGTGGGGTTCTTCGAGTTCATCCTTGAACAGCAGAACTGCCGGATGATCCAGTATCCCTACACCGACTTCGCGAAACTCGGCGACGTGGCCCTTGCGCACGGCATCCACCATGTCGAGTTCCACGGCTGGCACCGCGGCGGACACGACACGAACTATCCGGTGTACGATCCCGACGAGCGCATGGGCGGCGAAGCGGCGCTGCGCCGCGGACTGGCCGACCTGCAGCGGCGCGGGCTGCGCGTCGCCGCGTATTTCAACGGCCAGCTGATCGACATCGGCGAGGACGCCTCCGGCACGCAGAACACGACGCCGTGGCGCCGCCGTCACGGCGACGCCTGTGCGCTGGTGGAGCGCGACGGCCGTTCGTTCTCGGAGCATTGGAACAAGTTCAAGGACACCGACGGCCATTACTTCTACCGGGCCTGCCTCTCGGCGCCGGCCTGGTACGACCAGCTGCTGAAAGTCTCGCGTCAGGCGAAGGGCTATGGCTTCAACGGTCTGTTCTTCGACCAGATGGGCACCTCCGAGCCCCGTCCGTGCTTCAGCGCGCAGCACGCGCACCGGCCGGGCGACACCGTGTGGTGCGAAGACCGTGCGCGGTTCTTCCGGCGCCTGCTGGCGGAAATCCGCGCCGACTATCCCGACACGGTGCTGCTCGCCGAGGGCTGGAACGATTCGCTCAACGAATCGACGATCATCTGCCAGGGCAACGGCAATCCGGTCGAGTCCGAGCTGATTCTGCGGCGTTTCGCACCGGAGGCGATGGTCGAGCCGTTCCCCGAACTGATTTTCTACACCTTCCCGGAGGTGATCTACACCGACCGCTTCTTCTGTCCGTACGCCACGCGCACGCGCGTCAACGCCACCGCGGCAACCAACCTGCGCATCGACATCGAGTCGCGCTACGTGCCCGACCGCGGCTACTGCGAGAGCGGTATCCGGCCGTCGCCGGACGCCTACGCGCTCATGTTCCATGCACCGCAGGACCAGCTGGATGGCTATTGGCGCGAGAACTGGGCGGCCAACCGCGACTATCTGCGGACGGTCTGCGATTTCCGCCGTGCGAACCGCGACCTGCTGCTGCGCGGACGGTTCGTCGCCACGGACGGCTTCACGATCAGGGGCGGGAAAAAGCTTGTCGCCAACCGGTGGGTGGGCGCCGACGGCCAGAGCGGCATTCTCGTGTGGAATGCGGACGACGCGCCGGCCCAGGTCGAGCTTGTGTGCGCGGGACGCCTGACGTCGGTGACGGATCCCGAGCGGGGGCAGGCGGATCCGGCTGCGGCGATTCCCGCCAATTCGCTGCGCCTCTACCGCCATGCGGCGGCGGAATGACGGCGGGGCGCGGAAAGACGGAGGCAAGCGTATGCGAAAGTTCACGGCTGGTCTGTTGGGTTGTGTTGCCGCCTGGCAGCTGACGGCGGCGCCGCAGGGCGACGTTTCCGCCGTCGCCCCATTCACGCAGAAGGAGTCTTTGCCCGCCGCCCACGTGGACGACCTGGCGCTGCGGCAATGGCGGTTCCGCGCACAGCGCGTCGACTGGGAGTTGAAGCGCACGTTTGCGGGCCGCGACTACGCGGTCTGTCTGAAGTATCCGGCGACGGGCGCGCGTCCGTCCGCCGCCGGCGGCGAGTTCTGCCTGAACGAATACAATCTGTTCAATCCGCTCGACGCCTGGATTCCGCCGGCCATCGGCGCGAAGGCGCAGATGGTCACGCTCGCCGTGCGGACGGCGCTCCTCGCCGGCGGCGCATCGGCCGAGCTGCGGCTGCGGCAGGCCAAGTGCCTGGCCGGCAACGCCTTTACGCGGCGCGTGCCGCTCGCCGGTGCGGACGCGGTGCGGGGCGAATGGACGGAACTGTCCTTCCCGGTCGACCTGGTGCCCGGCAACCGGCTGTGTGACCTGGCCGTGATCTTCGTCGGAGCGGCCACGAACGCCGTGTGCGAACTGGCCGTCGCCGACGTGCAGATCCGCTGCCGGGACGGCGCGGAATACGCCGTCGTCAATCCGCACGCCCCGTCCTACCTGGAAGGGCTGGAGCCGTCCGCGCGGCGTCCGCCGCCGTTTCGCGCCTTGCCGATGCGACCGCTGGTGCAGCTTGGGATCGGCGCGTGGACGGTCATTGCGGGGCGGGAGGAACTGGCGCGTCTCGGCGCGTGGGGGCGCAAGTACTGTCCGGAATTCGACATCGTGCTGTCGCTCGGCGGCTCGCCCGAGCCGTGCCTGCGGGATCTGCACGCCCTGCTGCCGGACAACGTCTACCTGCAGTTCCAGAAGGCGGGGCACGCCCGCGCCTATCCGGCGCTCTTCGACGCGCTGCCGCGCAACGAACGCGGCGAGGCGCAGAACTTCGCCTTCAATTCCGTCATTGCGACCCACCCGATGATCCGGCAGGCGCTCGACGAGCAGCTGGTCTACGCGGCGACGCTGGGCTTCAGCAACTTCCAGAGCTACGACTACGTCTGGCTCTACAAGGACGGACGCTGGGGCTACGACGCAGCGACGGTGGCGGCTTTCCGCGAAGATCTGTCCGGCCGGGGCGAGAAGCTGGAACTGACGGACGGGCGGCGGATCGACTTCGCCGGTTACTATGCGGCGTATCACGGTGTCCCGCCGCAGCCGGGCGACTTCGGCTGGCGCGACTGGGACGAATTCCGCCCCGAAGCCGATGCGGTCTACCTGCGCGGCGGCGCGACTGGATCGCGCCGGTACGAGCTTTTCGCGATGTTGCGCCACTACGAGTGGCTGCTGCAGGCGCAGCGCTGGAACCATCGCGCGGCGGGGTATGGCGGACGCTACGACTATCTGCTCAACGGCGAAAGCTGGGTGAACGCGAACGACCATCTCTTCCTGCTCAAGCTGAAGCATACGGGCATCGTCTCGCCCGAGTTCTTCAGCCACTCGCCGAAAGCCCTGGACGCCAACTACCACCGGCTTGGACTGTTCGTGCGGGAGGCGAAACGCGGCGGCAAGCGTTTCGGCATGACGGTCGAGACCAGTCGGGGCGGCGGCGACAGCCAGCCCTACTGGTCGCCGCGCACAGGATTCGCGCTCTGCTACGCACTCGCAGGCATCGGACTCGACAGCTTTGAATACGATCACGTCTCGGTCTGCTCCATTTGGAGTCCGGAGGCCTGCCGCCGCTACCATCCGGCCGGCAACTACGCCTATGCCCAAGCGACCGAGCGCCACCTGCTCGGCGACTTGCGCGGCTACCGGCGGGCCAGGCTGGACGGCGCGACGCGCCCCGATGCGACCGCCGCGCTCGTGCTTGGCCGCCGTCCGGTCGGCCGCGCGAAGGAGACGGTGGACTGGCCCGCGACGCTTGACCGTCTCGGCTACGACTATGCCTTCACGGACATCGTCGAGCTGCCGGAGCTCCTCGACGGCGCCCGCGTCGTCTTCGTCGGCGACGAGGCGCGGCGGCCCGGCGTGCGCCGGCTGCTCGATGCCTGGCTGGCCCGGGGCGAAGGGCGGACGCTGTTCGCCGATCCGCAGGCGGCGGAGCTGTCCGCACGCTTGGCGGCCCTCGACCTGCCGCGCCGGCGCACCGGCGGCACGGATGCCTCGGCCATCGCCTTGCGCTTCGCGACGCGTTGCGGCGAAAGCGCCGTCCTCTTCGACCGGCGGGCGGTCGCGGCGGCGGACCGCGACGCCTGGTACCGCGAGAAGTGGGCGCCGACCTTCCACCGTTTCGTCGCCGAAGAACGGGACTACCTATATCCTGACGTCTGCTCGGGCGGCGTCTGCCGGGTGACTTTCGACGTGCCGGTCCGGGGCGCCTACCGCGTCTACCGCTACCTCGCAGACCGCGAGGAGCTGGCGGACGCGGCGGACGGCACCCTGACGCTCGACAATTCCGGACATTTCTGCGAAGTCTGCTACTTCGCCCCCGACACGGCGGAGTTTCTCGCGTTCCTTGATGAAGTCAAGGCCGACCGCGCCGTGACCGCCGACGCCTTTGCTAGCGGCCCAGGGAACGATTGTCGGTAAGATGATAATTTGGTTATTGGCAAAATGATGTCGGCCGATTGACTTCCGGGGGCTGGTTCGGGTAGAATCTGCACCATCCAAAAGGAAGAAGGTGGCAATGAAGGCAATGAAGAAGAGCATTCTGTCGATAGCGTCGGTCTGTTGTCTGCTGCCGGCGTGGGCCGGCGAGACGCAACGCGGCGACATTACCGCCGCCGTCCGCGCGAGCGGCGGCACGGTGGCGGTGACCGCGCCGGGCATCACACCGGAGAACATGGTCAACTCCCTCTACAACGACCGCTATCTGTCGGTGGCGAATGATTTCAGTCCGTTGACGATCGAGTTCGATTTCGGCAGCGAATTTGTCGCCGGCGAGGACATCGTGGTGACGGGTCTCACGTTCATGGTCGGCGGCAACACGCCCACGTCCTACTGGGGCAACTACGCCGACCGGATGCCGAAGTCGTGGGTGCTGAGCGGCTCGAACGACGGGGCGGCGTGGACGGAGATTTCGTGCGTCAGCGGTTTCGCCGACTATGCCGAGGGCAAAATCGGCGAGCAGCAGGTCTATTCGGGCGCAGTGGCGTTCGCCAACTGGCGCAGTTTCCGTCGTTACCGCCTCTATGTGACGGCGAGTACGGGCAATGCGACCTACATGATCCAGTTGTCCGACGTGGCCTTCTCGGGCCTGTACGGCGGCACGGTGGTGCAGCCCGAGCCGGTCGAAGTGGAGATCACGGCGCAGGTGCGCGCGGCCGGCAAACAGAGCTTCGCTTCGAACATGGACGCCTGGGTCGGGAGTCCGGCGGACCTGTTCGACGGCATTTTCGGCTGCAACAACAACCGTTTCCTCAGCGTCGAGGGCATGCCGACGGCGGATGCGCCCTGGACGATCGACTATCTGATCGACGCAGGCTTTGCCCGGGGGGCGGACGTCATTGTCACGCGCTATGCCATCGACGTGGACAAGCAGTTCAACGACGCGCTGCTTCGGATGCCGAGGTCGTGGCGGCTGCAGGGCTCCAACGACGGCACCGTCTGGCAGACGCTCGACGCGATCGACGGTTTCACCGACTGGCAGGAGGAACCGGTCGCCAATGAGACGGACGGCGCCCTGCATCCGCATTATCGCTACGTCTTCGCAATCGCCAATTCCGTCGCCTACCGCCAGTACCGGCTGTCCGTGTCGGAGCTGAACGGCGCGAAATACCTGCAGCTGACGGAAATCCAGCTCTTCGGCTACGTGGATGCCGAACTGGCGGGCCGGGTGGGGCTGACCACCGAAGGCAACGACATCGACGTGACGGCCAACGGCGCGAAGGGCTCGTTCACGCCGGAAATCTCCGTCTCCAAGTACGACGAAACCGAGGGCGTCTACTCCGGCAGCGTGGCGGAACTCTTCGACCAGAACTGGCTCGGCGACTATCCGAGCAGCTTCCTCGCGCGCATGGGCAAGGACGGCGACGAAAGGGCCTATGCGCCCCTACGGATCGGCTATGCGATCCCCACGAGCTATCTGCCGGGCCAGGAGATCGTGCTGAAGCGCTATTCGCTGATTTCGCGGACCGACAGGTTCGGCCAATACGTTCAGCGGATGCCGAAGAGCTGGTCGCTCGAAGGGCAGGGCGCGGATGGCCGCTGGATTCGGATCGACCGCCGGGAGGAATTTGACGGCTGGCAGACCGACGAGGAGAACAAGCTGTACTGCGCCGACTTCGACCTCGCCGGCAACCGCCTGGCGTTTCGGAACTACCGTCTGCGCATTTACGAGGCGACCGGAACGTCGAGCTACGGCGAGCGGACGCAGATGCAGCAGATTCTGCTGTTCGAAATCAGGCTGGCGGGCAAGTGGGGACACGGCATTTCCGAGCCGCCGCCGCCCGCGCCGGGCTTTTCGATGCGGGTGCGGTAAGCCATGAGAAAGGCGTTGCTGATCGCTGGGGCGGGTACGCTGGGCGGCGCCGTCTATCCCGAACTGCTGCGGCTCGGGTGGGCGGTGGACGTGGTCTCGCTCGAGGATTTCCGGAGCGTGATGCCGCAGCTGCGGTTCGTACGGGCGGACGCCAATCGCGCGACGCTCGAACGCCTGCTGGCCGAGACGCCGCATTATGACGCCATCGTGGATTTCCTGCACGTCGCCGACAGCGGGGAAATGTGCCGGCGCATCGACCTGTGCGCCGGCCATACGGATCAGTTCGTGTTCGTATCGAGCAGCCGCGCCTATGCGGACGCCGGCGGTCTGGTGACGGAGCGGACTCCGCTGTGGATAGACGTGACGGAAGACGCCGATTTCCTCGCCCGGGACGTCTATGCGCTGCCCAAGTGCCGGGGCGAGCGCCATGTGCGCGGCATGGCGGCGAAGAACTGGACGATTGTCCGTCCGCAGATTTCGTTCTCCCACTACCGGCTCGACCTCGTGTCGGTCGGCGCGTACGCGTTGTTGACGCGCGGGCGCGCGGGCAAGCCGATTCCGCTGCCGGTCGAGGTGCGGGACAAGCTGGCCGGCATCGGCTGGGCGGGCAACGTCGGGCGGGAACTCGCGGCGCTGCTCGGCAATCCGCGCGCGTTGGGCGAGGATTTCACGCTCGGCACGGGCGAAGCGATCACCTGGGGCGGCGTCGCCGCCTGCTACGAGGAGTTCGCCGGCTGCCGCTTCGCGTGGATTCCGGCCGAGGATTATCTGCGCATCGCGACGCCGGGCGACTTCGACAGCCGCCAGATCATCTACACCGACCGGATCCTCGACCGCCGCGCAGACGTCGCGAAGGTCCTGGACGCGACCGGCATCGCGCCCGGCAGCTTCGTGGACTGCCGCAGCGCCGTCGCGCACGAACTGGCGTTCCTCTCGGAGCGCCCCGACCTCGTCCGCCGTTTCGACGTTCCCCTCCGGCACGAACTCGATGCGCGCATGGACGCGTATTTCGCCCGATGAAGCCGACACGGAAATTGCGCGCGCTCTTCTACGGCGTCACCCACGAGCACGCCTACGGCAAGTTCAGGTCGCTCAGGCGTCTCGCCGACGACTACGAGCTGGTGGCGGTGGTTGACGACCGGCCGCGCGGCACGCTGCATTTTCTCGACGAAAGGCTCGACGTGGACGCGGTGCGCCGCGCCGGCATCCCTGTGATCTCCGAAGCCGATGCGCACGAGCGGCACGACATTGACGTCGTCTTCGTCGAGACGGCGAACGCCGATCTGATGGCGGTGGCCAGCCGTTACGCCGCCCGGGGAACGGCCATGCACTGCGACAAGCCGTGCGGGGAGGAGCTGGAGCCGTACCGCACGATTCTCGCGGAATGCCGGGCGAAAAACCTGCCGTTCCAGATCGGCTACATGTACCGGGGCAATCCGGCGCTGCAATGGATCTGGCGCCAGGTCGGCGCGGGCGCAATCGGCGAGGTGCGGTATGTCGAAGCGGACATGGTCCACAACTACCAGCAGGACAACTACGCGCAGTTCATCGGCTCGTTTCGCGGCGGCATTTTCCATAATCTCGGCTGTCATCTGGTCGACATGGTCTATCCGCTCGTCGGCGGGGCGCCGGTCGAAGCGGCGGGTTCGCGGATCGAAGGGACGCGCGCGCTGGCGTATTTCCGCTTCGGCGGCGGGGCCGAGGCGGTGCTGCGAGCATCGGCGGGACTCGCCGGCGGCATCCTCGCGCGGCGGCTGCGCATCGACGGCACGAAAGGTACGCTCGACCTGAGTCCGATCGAGCGCTTCGACGGACGGGAACTGACCGTGCGCCTCGTGGCGGACGGCCGCGAGCAGGTGCGCTCGTTCGGCGTGCAGACCGACCGCTACGCGCCGCAGCTGCGGGAACTGGCGGCCATCGTCCGGGGCGATTGTCCGAACGCGCAGGACTACGACCGCGACTGGTGGGTACACGCGACCACGCATCAGGCATGCCGCAGTCCATTGCGAATTTGAAAACCCAAAGGAGCAAACCATGAAAGCCATGTGCATCAACGCGGCGAAGGAGCTGGTCTGGCAGGAGGTGCCGGATCCCGTCTGCCACGATGAATACAATGTCAAGATCAAGATCCGCGCCTGCGCCATCAACCGGGCGGACCTCATGCAGCGACAGGGCATTTATGCGCCGCCGGCGGGGTGGCCGCAGGAATGGCCGGGACTCGAGTGCGCCGGCGAGGTGGTCGAATGCCCGGCGGGCGGACGCTTCAAGGTGGGCGACCGAGTGTGTGCGCTGCTCGGCGGCGGCGGCTATGCCGAGGAGGTGGTCGTCCCCGAGGGCATGGTCATGCCGGTGCCGAAGGGCTTCGAGTGCTGGGAGGCGGCCGGCATCCCGGAAGTCTATGCGACGGCGTATCTCAACTTGAAGCTCGTCGGCGGCATCCGGCGCGGCGAAACCTTCTTCATCAACGGCGGCGAGGGCGGGCTGGGCATCGCGACAATCCAGCTCGCGAAGCACGTCTTCGGCTGCAAGGTGGTCGCGCAGGTCGCCTCGGACGCCAACGCCGAGTTCTGCCGGGGCGTCGGGGCGGACGTCTGCTGCAACCGCTTTACCGGCGATCTCGTGCAGACCCTGACGGAGAATCCGCCGGACGTGGCGATTGATCCGGTGGGCGGTCCGCTGATGGGCAAATGCATCGCCACCATGCCGTACCGGGGCCGCTGGATCTCGCTCGCCTCGATGGCGGGGCCGGAGACGGTGCTGGACGTCAATCTGCTCTGGCGCAAGAATCTGCGGGTCATCGGCTCGACGCTCCGCAGCCGCACGAGCGCGGAGAAGGGGGAGATCCTCGCCGGACTGGTCCGGGAAGTCTGGCCGTGCTTCGAGCGCCGGACGTTCGTTCCCTTTGTCCATAAAGTCATGCCCGTCACCGAGGCCGCCGAAGGCCATGCGATGCTGGAGCGGGGCGAGAACCGCGGAAAGGTGGTGCTGACGATATGACGACGGCCCTGTTTTTGGCGGCGGCGCTGGGCGCGCCGTCCTGGACGCTGGTCTACGAGCAGCCGGGGGTCACGAACACCGTGACCGCCGCGAACAACCCGACGGCCATCGCCGTGGAGCTGGTGCGCGCCGGCGACCAGTGGAGCGGCACGATCGCCAACCGCGAGCCGGGGGCGACGGTGCTGGCGTTCGAGCTGCGCTCGGAGGAGATTCCGGTCGACGACCGGCGCGACCGGCTCTATCTGCCGTGGGAGGAGGGCGCGCGGATCAAGGTCTGGCCGCAGGCGGACCAGGCGGCGTCCGACGCCGCCGTGGACGCCTTCGTCTCGGAATTCGACAAGGAATACGCGGCGAACAAGGACTTCTGGGTGCCGGCCGGCGGTGGACGCTTCCTTTTCGATCCGCGCATGCACGTGCCTTCCGCGCGCGGCGCCATGCAGTGGATGACGCTCTCGCACGGTGCGCGCGGGTATTACTTCGCCACCCACGATCCGCGCCATACGGCCAAGACCTATCTCGGCGAATACGATGCCGTGCGCAAGCGCCTGCGCTTCGGCGTGCGGTTCAACCTGTTCCTCGGCGCCGGACACGACTTCGTGGTCGCGCCGGTGGTGGCGGGCGCCTACGAAGGCACCTGGCACGCGGCGGCGCGGCGCTACCGCGAATGGTGGAACCGCTGTTTCAAGTTCGCCTACGTGCCGGACCGCATCAAGGACATGACCGGTGTGCTGATCGTGCTGCTCAAGCAGCAGAACGACGAGATCATCTGGCCCTACACCGAGTTCGATTCGCTCGGTCGCTGTGCGCGGAGCTACGGTTTCGACCACGTCGAGTTCCACGCCTGGGGCAAGGGCGGCCACGACCGGCTCTATCCCGAGTACGACCCCGATCCCGACATGGGCGGCAAGGAGGAACTGGTGCGGGGCCTCGCCAAGCTGCGGGCGATAGGCGTCCACGCCACCGCCTATTCCAACGGTCAGCTGCAGGAGCGCGAGGCGACGAAATACTGGCGCGAAAAGGGCAAGGGCGGCGCGATCATGAACCGCGACGGCACCGAACGCACCGAATTTTGGCACAAGTTCAAGAACCGCCCCGGGCATACGTTCGACGTGGTCTGCCCATGGCAGCTCAACTGGCGCGACCGGATGTTGGAAATCTGCCGCGACGCGCGCGCCTACGGCTTCGAGGGTTTCTTCTACGACCAGATCGGCGTACAGCGTCCGTTCCCGTGCTTCAACCCCGGCCACGGCCACCGCGTCGGCGAATGGGTCTACGCCGGCGACCGGCAGCGGCTCTTCAAGGCGGTCGCGGACGTGCTGCACTCGGAGGATCCCGAGTTCGTGCTGGCGAGCGAAAGCTACAACGATTCGATCTTCGACAGCTGCGCGTGGTTCGAGGGCTGGTGCATCGGCCGCGCCTGGCACCGGTTTGACGCGGAGCACGTCCACGACTGGTTTCCGGAAATGTCCTTCTACACCTTCCCGGAGATCGTCGCGACCGACCGCAGCTACACGCCATGCTACGACCGCCAGCAGATGAACGGCGCGGTGGCCGTGAACTGCCGCGTCAATTTCGCGGTCCGCTACCGCATCGACCGTGCGTTCGTCGAGGAGGGCAAGGTTCCCGGGCCGGAAGACGTCAAGTACATGCTTTCGCCTACCGACTGGCAGTACATGGCGCGTTGCGACTGGCGCGGCTGCCGCGCCTACATGAAGACCGTCAACGAATGGCGCAAGGCGAACCGTGAGCTGCTGTTGCGCGGCGTGTTCAAGGCCGACGAGGGCTTCGCCGTGCGCGGCGACGGCAACTTGATCGCGAACCGCTGGGACGCGGCCGACGGGCGCACGGGCATCCTGGTCTGGAATGGCGAACTCGACCGGGCCCTGCAGGTGTCGGTGTCGTTTCCCGGGCAGTTCCTCTACGCGGAGGAACCCGAGGCGGGCAAGGTGGCGGCGGCGGGCGCGATTCCGGCCAACACCCTGCGGCTGTACGTGTACCGGCGCGCCAGGTAGTCGGGGGCCGTCATGGGCATGAACGCCAAAAGCGCCAAGTGGGTGACGCTGGGATTGCTCAGCTGCGCCTTCTTCTTCCATCAGGCCGACCGTGCGCTGTTCGGTCTGCTGACGATTCCGATTCAGCAGGAGCTCGCGCTGACCGACCTGCAGATCGGCTGGATCAACGCCGCGCTGTTCTGCACCCTCGCGGTGGCGACGCCGTTCGCCGGGATTCTCGGCGACCGGTTCAGCCGCAAGTGGATCATCACCTGCTCGCTGCTGTTCTGGTCGCTGATGACCGCCTGCACCGGACTGGTGGGCGGCTATTGCGGACTCGTCTTCTTCCGCTCGATCGCCACGGGCGGCGGCGAGTCGTTCTACGGGCCGAGCGCATACGCGTTGCTGGCGGCGCACCATAGGGAAACGCGGGCCATCGCCTTTTCGATTCACCAGTCGGCGCTCTACGTCGGCCTGATGTTCTCAGGCGCCATTGTCGCGTGGGCGCTGCACCTGTTCGGCGGGTGGCGTCCGGTTTTCTTCGCCTTCGGCGGGCTGGGCTTGCTGCTCGGCCTCGTCTTCTGCTTCGCGCTCGGGGACGTGCGGCGCGAGCGGCGGGCGGCGGACGCGGGCGGCGGCCCGGCGGCGAAGCGTCCTCCGGTCGGCCGGGCGGTGGCCGCGTTTCTGACGAATCCTGCGGCGCTGTGCGCGATGGGCGGCTACATCGCCATCGTGTTCGCGAACAACGCCTACATGAGCTGGGGACCGAAGTTCTTCGCGACTAAGTTCGACGGCCTGGGCATCGCCGCCGCCGGGTTCGGTTCGATGTTCTGGCATCATCTGCCGGCGCTGGCCGCCATCATCGTCAGCGGCTTCCTGACCGATTTTCTCGTGCGCCGGAACCCGCGTTCCCGGCTGCTGCTCCAGGGCGTCACGATGATCCTCGGTGCGCCGGCGCTGGTCTGGATCGGCTGTGCCTCGACGGTGGTTTCGGCCTGGACGGCGGTGGCGGCGTACGGGCTGTTCCGCGGCCTGTCCGAGGTGAACACTCATCCTTCGCTGTTCGACGTAATCGAGCCGTCCTGCCGGTCGACGGCCGAAGGCGTGATGAACCTGATCACCTTCCTGATCGGCTCGACGGCGCCGCTCATCTTCGGCGCACTGTCGTCAGCCCGCGGCGTTCGCGGACTGGAGATCGGTTTCGGTGGTCTCGGCGTCGTCTACGTGGTCGGCGCCGCGCTGCTGCTGCTGTCGTACCGCCTTTTCTTCCGCCGATACGCCGTCCGCGAGGAGGCGCAGGAGTGACGTGGATGGGCAGCGGCGCTTTTGAGCCATTTGGCCGTATACTGCGCAACGTGCGCCCAGCCCAGTACCCGGCGTGACCCACGCCGGGGCGCGGACAGGGACGAGAGGGACAGGCGGGGCCAGAGGGACGCCGTGGCCCACGCACCGCTAGTACCTGGCGAGACTGTTACCGCGCCCCGTAGCGAGGGCGCTACGGGTACTTTGCTGGCCAGTGCAACGGGCGCCAGCCCATAGTACCCGGCGTGACCTCACGCCGGGGCGTTGACCAGCATCCTCCACGATGACGAAATGAGAATTGTCTGCGGAAATCTTTGCCCGTGCGGTGGTAGGGAAAAGAAATGAGGGGCAAGGAATGAGAGAAATGAAGAGAAATTAGGGGGACAGGCCCTCGGCGATGTGGCGAAAATCTGTGGGTGACTGGCGATTTCTGTCGTTTATCGCTTAGAGTAAGCGAATGACGCCCTATCACCATTACTCGGGGGTTGTTACCACGCCCCGCAGCGAGGTCGCTGCGGGTACTCTGCTGGCCAGCGCAACGGGCGCCCAGCCCATAGTACCCGGCGTGCCTCACGCCGGGGCGCGGACAGTGAGAAATGAGGGGACAGGCCCTCGGCGATGTGGCGAAAATCGGCGGATGACTGGTGATTTCTGTCGTTTATCGCTTTGAATAAGCGAATGACGCCCTATCACCATTACTCGGGGGCTGTTACTAAGCCCCGCAGCGAGGGCGCTGCGGGTACTCTGCTGGCCAGCGCAACTGGCGCCCAGCCCATAGTACCCGGCGTGACCCACGCCGGGGAGTGCGCCGGCCCAGTACCAGGGCGACTGTTACCACGCCCCGCAGCGAGGGCGCTGCGGGTACTCTGCTGGCCAGCGCAACGGGCGCCCAGCCCATAGTACCCGCGTGACCTACGCCGCAACGGCGCCCAGCCCAGTACCCGGTGTGACCCCACGCCGCAACGGCGCCAAGCCCAGTACCCGGCGTGATCTGGCAGGAGGCGATGTCGCTCGCCAATGAAGCGCTCAATCGCCCGATAGCTGTAGTCGCGTCTTGCGCCAGGCGCGCATCGACAGCCCCGTCCGCTGCTTGAAGATCCGTTTGAGGAACGAGGGCGTGCCGTAGCCGCAGAGATCGGCAATCGCCTCGATCTGCTGCCGGGGATTCTGGAGGAGGCGCATGGCCTCGTCCAGGCGCCGCGCCTGGATTTCCTGGAGGATCGACTGCCCGACGGCCTGCCGGAAAAGCGTGGTCGCAAGGCGCCGCGAACAGCCCATGACCGCGACCACCTCGTCCGTCGAGATTCCGCGTCGGCAGGCGTTGCGGCGAATGTGTTCGAGGGCGCGGATGACGCGCGGATCGCCTCCGTCCGCCAGGAGCAGGGTGCTGCCGCGCCGGACGAGGCGGCTCGCGCCGTAGTGCGCGAGGGGCGCGGGTCCCCGCCGCCGTCCACCGCGCCGCCGCCGCGCGATTTCGTCCGCAAGCAGCTGCGCGAGCGCGTAGCCGGCGCCTTCGAAGTCCGGCTCGACGCTCGTGAGTCCCGGCATGACCGATTCGGCGCACGGCTCGTCGTTGTCGATGCCGACGACGGCGACGTCGCCGGGGATGGAGAGTCCGAGCGCGGCGGCGGCCGGCCAGAGCTCGACCGCGCAGCAGTCGTTGACCGCGAGGACGCCGCAGGGCTTCGGCAGGGCGGCGAGGGAGGCCGCCAGGTCGTCGCGGCGGAGGACGAACATCGGCTTGCCGGCGTCGGCGCAGAGGCGGCGGAAGGCCGCTTCGCGCTCGCGCTCCCAGAAGTAGCCGCGCTCCATGCCGAGAAAGGCGTAGGCCGCCCGGTTGAGGCGGAGGAGTTCGCGTCCCGCGAGCCGGGCGGTGGCGGCGGAGTCGTGCACGAGGCGCGGATGCCGGCAGGGCGTGCGCGTCGTGCGCTGGTCGAGATAGACCGTCGGGAGGTGGCCGAAGATGCGGTCGGGGGCGGCGCCTTGCGCGAGGGCGCGGTCAACCAGACAGCCGGCCGGACTCCACTGCGTGAGGGCGCGGCGGATCTCGCGCGGCTTCGCGTTGCCGTCCACGACTTGCACGAACCAGTCGTTCGCGCGGGCGAAGCGATAGACGCCGCCGAGCTTGAGCCGCCAGCTCTTTTTGGTCGTGGACTGGAAGAAAAGCACGATCTCCATGCGGATATTGTAGCAAAATTCCGGCTTTCCGGGCGCGTTTTCCGCTCGAACCTCTGCCCAATCGGTCATGTTTTTTCGGTATGATTGTGTATGTCCGCAGGCGGCGAATATGGCATAATCTCGGCATTATGAGCAAAACCAAGTTTAATTTTGCGCTGGCGGTTCTGACCGCTTCGACGGCCCTTGCGGGCGAGGTGCGCATGGAAAAATCGACGATCACGCTGCCGACGTATGCGCCGGGCGGCTATGATCGGACGCCGCTGTTCTACACGGGGCGCGTCTATCAGGGCGCACAGGGGCGCGTCTACCCCTACCCGATGCAGGACGTCCTTTTCGACGGCAAGGCCGACGAGACCTACACCTATCTGACGCTTGAGAACCGCTGGCTTCAGCTGGGGCTGCTGCCGGAGCACGGCGGCCACCTCCTCAACCTCACCGACCGGCAGACGGGCTTCGAGACGTTCTATCGCCAGCACGTCGTCAAGCCCGCCCTGATCGGCATGCTCGGCGCGTGGATTTCGGGCGGCGTCGAGTGGAACTTCCCCCACCACCACCGCGCGACGACCGCGATGCCGATTGACTGGCGGCTCGTTGCCAACGCCGACGGCTCCAAGACGATTTGGCTCGGCGAAACCGAGCTCCGCCGCCGCCTCAAGTGGACCATCGGGCTTTCGTTCCTCCCCGACCGCGCGGTCCTCCAGGCCGAGAACGTCTTCATGAACCGCCAGTCGTTCATCGAGTCGATGATCTACTGGGCGAACGTGTCCGTCCACTGCGGCGAAGACTACCAGATCCTCTTCCCGCCGAGCTGCCATCTCGGGTTCGACCACCACAAGAACTACTGGACGAGCTTTCCGATCGGTCCGCGCAAGGAGGCGCACGACCTCATTCCCTCCCAGCGCTCGAAATACGCCGATGACATCTCGGGCACGATGGATCTCAGCTGGTGGCGCAACTTCACCATCGAGTCGCGCTCGATCTTCGCGATGGATCCCGACAACGCCTGGCTTGCGGGCTTCGACCACAAGCGGAACATGGGCACGGCGCACGTCTCGAACCGCCACATCACCGTCGGCAAGAAGTTCTTCCTCTGGGGCAACTTCCCCGAGGCGCACGTGTGGGACACGGTGCTGACCGACCACGACGGGCCGTATCTGGAGCTGATGGTCGGCTGCTGGTCGGACAACCAGCCCGACTATTCGTGGATCGCCCCCTACGAGACGCGCCGCGTGAAGCAGTACTGGTTCCCGGTGAAGGGCATCGGCGGCGTCAAGCACGTCACGATCGACGGCGCGGTGAACGTGGACCGGCGCGGTGCGGAGGAGCTGCTGGTCGGCTTCCACTCGACGCGCGTGCTGACGAACTGCACGGTGCGCGTCCGGCGGGCGGGCGCGGCGAAGCCCGTCTTCGAGGAAAAGGGCGTTGCCATCGATCCGAACACGCCGTGGTGCCGCGTCCTCGCGGTCGCCGCCGACGCGAAGGACACGGAGCTGACGGCATCGATTGCCGACGCGAACGGCGCGGACTTCCTCGCCTACACGCCGGTCGGGCCCGATCCGCACGATCCCCTGCCGCCCGTCGTCGAGAATCCGAAGGACCCGCAGGAATACGTCTCGGCCGAGCTCGCCTACGAAGTCGGGCTTCGGCTCGACCAGTTCCACAACGGCCTCATTGATCCGGAGCCGTACTACCGCCGCGCCCTTGCGATCGATCCCGACTACACGCGCGCCAACCTCGCGCTCGGCGTCCGCCGCCTCAAGAACGGCGCATACGCGGCGGCGAAGCCGTTGCTCGCGAAAGCGGTCGCCCGCGCGACGCAGAACTACACGCGCGCCCTCGATGCCGCGCCGGAATACTACCTCGCGCTCTGCGAAAAGGGCCTCGGCAACCTCAAGGCCGCCGAAGACCTTTTCTGGCGCTGCACCTGGCGGCTTTCCTACAAGAAGGAGTCCTACGTCGAGATCGCGCGTCTCGCCCTGCGGCGCGGCGACTGGCACGAGGCGCTGGCGCGCATCGACGATGCGCTGGCGCTCGGGCAGGACGAGGCGAAGCTGTGGACGCTGAAGGCCCTTGCGCTGCGGAAGCTCGGACGCGCCGCCGAAGCCGCGCCGTGCCTCGACCGGGCGCGCGCGTGCGATCCGCTCGAATACTGGGGCGCCGTCGAGCGCACGGGCGGCACCTCGTTTGCCGCGGCGGAGCGGGACCGCGGCCTCAAGGCCCAGCAGCTGCTCGAATGCGTGAGCGACTACTGGGCGGTCGGCTGCGACGACGAGGTCATCGCCCTCTGCGGCGCGGCGCTCGCGAAGGCGCGGACGGAGCGGCCCTACCGGACGGACGGCGCCTTGCCGCTCCGGGAGACGATTGCCGCGTGCGACAGCTATCGCGAGCCGATGTTCGCCTACTTCAAGGCGGCGGCCGAAGCGCGGCGGAATCCGTCGGCGCAGCCCGTGCTGGAGACGGTGGACTGGATCTACTGCTTCCCGAGCCGCCTGGAGGAGCTGGAGGTCCTCCGCTGGGCGGCGGCGAACCTGGCGCCGTCCGCCGACACGCACTACTTCCTCGGCGAGATTCTCTGGAACCTGGACCAGAAGGAGGCCGCGCTGGCGGCGTGGCGGCAGGCCGTCGCGCTCCAGCCCGACCACGCGCTCGCGCTCCGCTGCCTGGGCTTCGGCCTGGCGCACCCGGGTACGTACTTCACCAACACGGGCGTGCCGTCGGGCGTCGCCAGCCGCGAGGCGTACGACTGCTACCTCAAGTCGCTCGCGGCCGCGCCGCATTTCCGCACGTTGGATGAGGCCGACCGGCTGGCGGAGAAGCTGAATCTGCCGGCGGCCGAACGGCTGGCGCTCTTGGAGAAGTACCGCACGACGGCCGAGAAGTACGACGCCTGCGTCCTGCGTCTGGCCTATCTCTTCAACGCGGTCGGTCGCTACCGCGAGGCCTACGACATTCTCACCACGCGGCGCTTCCACGTGTGGGAGGGCGCGGAAGGCCTGCTCGCGCCGTTTGTCGAGGCGTGCCTGGGCCTCGGGCGCACGGCAATGGCGAAGCAGGACTACCGGGCGGCGCTCAAGTTCTTCGAGGAATCGACCACCTATCCCGCCAACCTGCAGGCGGGGCGTCCGGGCGATGCGGGCACGGAGCCGAAGAGCCGCTATTTCATGGCGCAGTGCCGGAAGGCGCTGGGCGACGCGGCGGGCTACCGGGCCGAGCTGGAGAATGCGCTCAAGGGCTGGATTCACGCGGGCGAGATGGACTACTGGCGGGTGAAGGCCCTGCGCGAACTCGGGCGGGACGCGGAATGTGCGCCGCTCATCGCCGAGCTGAAGCAGGCGATTGCGGAGCTGGAGACGCCGCCGCCGACCGTCATCAGCGCCTATGCGAAGTTCGGCGGCGAGAACTCGCCGATGGAGCGCGCGGCCAAGGCGCGCGAGAAGGCGGGCGAACTCAAGGCGCTGTTGCAGGAAATCGCGCGGTGACGAGCCGCCGCGCATTCCTGTCCGGACTGGGCGCGGCGGCGGTGGCCGCGCGTCCGTTCGCGCTGGTCGGCGCGGCGTCCTCCCCGCGCCGACCGCGCCTCGCCCTTCAGGTCTACGCGGTGCGCGATCTCTGCGCGCGCGACTTCCCCGGCACGCTGAAGGCGGCGCGGGCGCTTGGCTTCGAGGGGATCGAGACCGGGCGCTTCTACGGGCGGGACGGCGCGGGTCTGCGGACCGTGTGCGCCGAGGCCGGGCTGGAGCTGGTGGCGTTGCAGCTCTACCCGTCCGCGCTCGTGGAGCCGGAACTGGCGCGGACGATTCGCTTTTGCCGGGCGGCGGGCACGAACCGCATCAACGTCGCCTGGTTCAAGGGCAGCGCGGAGAACCCGAACGACTGGCAGCTGCTGGTGGACGTCGTCAACCACGCGGCGGAAGTCTGCGCGGCGGAGGGCATCGCCATCGGCTACCACAACCATGACCAGGAGTTCCGCATCCGCTTTGACGGGCGCACGGTCTGCGACTGGCTGTTCGAGCGGTTTGCGCCGGGCGTGCAGCAGGAGTTCGACCCCGGCTGGTGCGTCCTCGCCGGAGCAGATCCGCTGGCGTGGCTCTCGGCGCATCCGCACCGCAATCCGACGATGCACCTGATGCCCGCCATCGAGGGCGTGGGCGCGGGCGCGCCGGCGGGCTTCCCGTCTGGACCTGGCGCGTGCGGACTGGGCGCGGCGGGCGACCGGGCGGACTGGCGGCATCTCGTGCCGGCGATTGTGGTGGACGGGACGGAGTGGCTGGTCGTCAAGCCGACGGCCTATCCGGGGTCGCTTGCGGACGCGGCGGCCAGCCGGAGGTATCTGAACGACATTTTAGGATAATCCTTGCAAATCCAGACAACGGACAAAACGGAAGGGTGGATGCGATGAACGAGCTGAACCGGGCGGACACGACGCGGCGAATCGTTTGGTGCGGGATGTTGGCCGTTGCGGCCGCCTTGAGCGCACAGGCGGCGCGGCAGGGGCCGTGGACGAAGGAGCAGGCGTGGGCGTGGTACGACGCCCAGCCGTGGATTCGCGGCTGCAACTATATGCCCGCCAGCGCGGCGAACCGCGTCGACCAGTGGCAGGAGCTGGGCGCGGAGGAACGCTTCGCGGAAGTCGAGCGCGAACTCGCCCTCGCGGAAAAGATCGGCTTCAACACGCTGCGCATCATCGTCGAACATCAGGGCTTCGGGGTGTGGTTGGCGGAGCACGACGGCTTCATGGCGCGCTTCGAGCGGATGCTGTCCATCATGCAGCAGCACGGTCTTCGCGCCATCGTCGTCCTCGGCAATGACTGCTCCCGTCCGAAGGAACTCTGGGAACTGCCGAAGCCTGGCGTGCAGAAATACGACCTCGGCTACCACGGCGGCCGTCGCGTGACGCAGCACGGGAGCAATCCGCACGCGGTCGGCTACACGACGGTGGACGATCCCGTCCTGCGGCCGAAGTTCTACGCCATGTGCGCGGAGCTGCTGACGAAGTACCGCGACGACGACCGCATCCTCTTCTGGAATCTCTGGAACGAGCCGGGCAACAACAACCGCAGCCAGCTCACGGTGAAGGATATGCGCGAACTTTTCGAGCTCGCGTGGTCGATCGATCCGAAGCAGCCGCTGGCGGCGGACATCTGGACGCCTCGGGCGTCGAACAAGGGCGAGGGGACCCGTCCTGCGGAGAAGCTCGCGGGCGAGCTGTCGGACATCATCAGCTTCCATCTTTACGCCAACTATCAGGAGCAGAAGTCCACGATTGCCGCCCTGCGCGAGCGCTGGGGGCGGCCGATGATCAACACGGAATGGCTCGCACGCATCGCCGGCGACGAGCTGCGTACGTCCTATCCAGTCTTCGCGCAGGAGCGGGTGGGGGCGGTAAACTGGGGCTTCGTCGCCGGCAAGTACCAGACCTACGAACCGTACGAGCCGATGTGGAAGAACCAGTTCGAGTTCTGGAATGCGAATGCGCCCGTCACGCGCTGGTACCACGACCTGTTCCGTCCGTCGCATCATCCCTACGATCCCGAGGAGATTGCGATCGTCCGCCACGTCAATGCGCAGATGGACGCCGAGCGGCAGGGCAACTCGACGCGGGCGCGGATTGCGCGGGCGCACAAGATCGTCGGCGAGGATATGTGGCAGGGGTATCGCCGGACGCGTTTCCAGTTCAGGGGACACGAGGCTTGGGTGGTCGAGCCGTCCGTCGCGCCGCGCGACGGCATGCCGTGGACGTGGACGATGCAGTGGGCGGATGAGTTCGTGGACCGCACGGGCGTGCCGGAGCTGCTGCGCAAGGGCTTCCACCACGCGACGATTCAGCTCTTCGACACGCGCATGAACGAGGAGGGGCTGAAGATCGCCGCCGCGTTCCAGCAGTTGCTCGTGGACGAACTCGGCTTCGCGCCGAAAGCGAATCTCGTAGGCTTGAGCTGGGGCGGGTTCTTCGCGACGCGCTACGCGGCGGCGCAGCCCGTGAAGGTGGCGAAGCTGTATCTTGACGCGCCGCTCCTGTGCTTCGACGGCTTCCGGCAGGACATCGGGCCGTGGGCCGGGCATTGTCCCGCGTCGGGCGCTTGGGCGGACGATCCGGAAATGCCCGTCAACCTGGCCGAACGCATCGCGGCGGCGAAAATCCCCGTCCTGCTCCTCTACGGCGGCGAAGACCAGACGGTGCCGCCGCAGCTGAACGGCGAGCGGTTCCTCACGCGCTTCCAGGCGGCGGGCGGACAGGCCACCGTCATCCGGCGCGACCGCTTTGGCCACCACCCGCACGGACTCGACCCCGACAAGACGCGGCCGATCGTCGATTTCTTCTTGCGCTGAACCGTCGCACCCGATTGTTTGCCCCCGCAGAGCGGGGAGTGGAAGAACGGCGTCACCATCGTCGATGAGGCGATCGAGGAAGCGCGTTGAACTCGGGAAATTCCGTCCGTTGGGAAATTCCGTCCGGTGGGTTAGAATTGTGCTATAACGTAGACAGTACTTGCCGCGGACGGGGCAAATTGACGGTCCGGGCGCGTTTGCCGTCGGCGAACGCCGTCGCCGAGACCGTCATTGACGTGCGCCCTCAGGGACGGCCGTGAAACGCGGGAGAATGTGACCATGGTTTGCTCCCTGCTGGCCAGCAGAGTACCCGCAGCGCCCTCGCTGCGGGGCGTGGTAACAGCCACGCCCAAGTACTCGGCTTGGCGCCGCCCCGGCGTGAGGTCACGCCGGGTACTAACGGGGGAACCCTCTGCGCTGGCCAGGAAAGTACCCGCAGCGCCCTCGCTGCGGGGCGTGGTAACAGCCACGCCCGGGTACTGGGCTTGGCGCCGCCCCGGCGTGAGGTCACGCCGGGTACTAACGGGGGAACCCTCTGCGCTGGCCAGGAGA